>DAIEST010000174.1 GCA_027346125.1 Leptospirillum sp.
GAGGTGACATGGCCCTACGAAGGACCGGTCACCGTCACGTGGGGAGCGGGAGTCGCCCTTCCCGTCTACCAGTCCAACTACCCCCAGACCTATACGCCCATGGGAACCGTCACCATTTACTATAACGGTCCCTTCGGATACCGTGGGGAATAAGGAACGGAAGGACCAACCTACCACCCACAACCGGAGGTTTTTCGTGAAATCACGGAGTTTGATCTTCGGACCATTCGTTCTGTCCCTCTTCATTCTCGGGACCCTGGCCCTGTCTGTTCATTATTACCGGGAAACGTTTTTGCCAGGAAAGAACTTTTCTCCCGGGACACCCCGACTCCAGCGCCCGTTCGATCTCCGTGTCCCCCTGTCAGACCTCAAGGGCGTTCGGAACGGAGACGTCGTCCGGATCGAAGTCGAAAAAATCCGGAACGCCTTTTTCAGTACGGCCTATTACTCCCCCGGATCTTTCGTCCTGAACCTTCCGGTCCAGGTGACCGACTGCGGCGTCTGCGTCCGTATGTCTCTCTGGGACGCGGGAAAATACCGGGTGGAAATCACCGGCCGGAAAACGGGAAAAAGGCTTCAGAGTCTGTCCCTCACGGTGATCGCCCCCGTTTCTCTTTACCGGAACGACGTGTTTCTGCTGGTGGCCATTCTCGTTCTCTCCTTTTTTTCCGGACGCACGGTCTCGCCCGTCGTCCGGTCGCTGCTGCCGGATCGGCTGTCTTCCGCTCCAGTCCATCGCACCCTGATCATTGCCCTCGTCTGCCTGTCCCTGGGGCTGGCGAGTCTTCCCCCTCGGGAACATCCTCCCCTCGACCAGAAACCTTCTTCTCCTGTCCTCCATGAATCCGAAGGCCGGCCCGACCCCACGCCAGCACCCATCGTTCCTCCCGCCGAAAACGGCGGTGGCCTTCTGAAAATCACCCACAACATGGACAGCTGGACGGATTACGGCCGGTCCCTCACCTTCTTCGAAGGGCCCGTGAAGGATCTGGCGGTCGCTTCCTCTTTCTTCCTTCTTCCGGACGACGGCCGGTATTTCCTGACGTTATGGACTTCCCGAAAAGGGCAGATCCGACGAATCTCCTGGCTCCTGAGAGCCCGTCCGGTCTCTCCCCTCTTTCCCTGGTCCCTGTTTTCCGGTTTGACGCTCCTTTCGTTCGCCGGCTTTCTGGCAGGCGCCTATCAACCACGTTCCCGCCCGGACGACAACCCCAGACCCGGATTCCGGATCAAGGAGGCTCGCTAGGATTCCTCTCCCGTCACCCGTGTTTCCGGTTCACCCGCTTTTCTTCCGGCGGGAAGATCGAACGTCGTGATTTCGATCCAGTGGTTGTCGGGATCGAAGAAATAGATCGAAAGGCTGATTCCATGGTCGTCATATGTAAAAGGAATGCCTTTCATCCGAATCTCCCGTACTGCTTCGTGAAATCCCTCCAGATCGGTATTGAACGCAACGTGACGGTCGGGAACCCGGTCGATTTCCGGTCCCTCTCCGGGATTTGGGGAATCGTTCGGAGGGTAAATGAGCGCCACACAGGTTTCACCCGCGCAAAGCATGGCGGGATAGTCTCCCCATTCGCGCTCGTATCGTCTTTCGAGTCCCAGGATTTCCTCGTACCACCGAATTGACCGTTTCAGGTCCGAAACGGGGATCGCGACATGATCCAGAAACCGGATCTTCATAACTGTCACCTCCTTCCGGAAAAAACACGATGCCAAAAAGATTCTCCACGAATGCGGATTGTGCTTCGGGGTCCCGGTTTGACAATCAGGGAATAGGCCCATTAAAATGAGAATTCCCACGGAATTGATTCGATCAGATATTCTTGGCCGTCCCGTTCCGGAAATTTTCCGTTGATCGGCATCTCAAGAGAAAACATCTGGAATATGCCGGCGGAAAGCCGGATTTCTCATTATAACGAACAAGGAGTGACTGTGTCCCAGTATCGTGTTCTTGCCGGTCCCGAAGCCTTCCTCCCGCCAGCCGCTGCCCTGATGGGTATCACCCTGCCGGATCCGGGCCAGGGTCACATCGAAGGCCGTATCGTCTCCGAAGACGAAGCGATCGAAGCCGCCGCCCTGAAGCTTTCTTCGGCCAAGGTTCCCACATTCTTCCCCGGTCCCCAGGTCCTTTGGAAGTGGAATGAAAAATCGGCCAAGATGGCCAAGGCCATCAAGAAAGCCTCCGTCGAAGGCGGGATCAAGATCATCCCGATGTCCGACTATCGTCCAAAATACCCCAAGATCGACCCGGAAACCGAAATCAATCCCAACCATCCGAATCTCACCATCTGGCACAACAGGATTGATGTCTGTCTGTTCGTAGGAGTTCATTGTCATCAGGCCAACCTGGCTCTCAAGATCATTCGGGGCGGTACCTCCTGCTATACCTTGGCGTTCTGCTCCTTTGCCGGTCATGAAGACGCCAACTTGTCCATCCGGGATACCGGTCCGGAAAAGTTCGAGAAACTGACCGAGTTTCTGATCAAGATGCGGAAAAACTCCAAGGGCTTTTGATTGTTTAAAGTTTGGAGAGGTGGTTGCATGAAAAAACCCGCTATGTGGCGGGTTTTTTCATGATCAAAGGCGGTGGTTCCTGTGTACGTCGAACAAAAATGGAAAATCAACCGGGAAAAAAACGAACACGCCAGGACATGTCCAGGTCTTGTATCCCCTGATCAGGCAAAGGGAAAAATCCTGCAGGAAACACTTTCTCTTACGCTGCCCGATCAATCCCGCCTGACAATCCTCCTGTTCGAACACGGACTGTTTTCCGTCGTCGGAGATATGTCTTTGCAACCCGCGCAACTTCTCCCGGTTCTGGAGAGCGTCCGCCAAAAGATCGAACCCCTGTTTCCGGACTTCTACCGAAGACTGGACCAGCTGGCCGAAGACGACCGGAGAATACAGGTGCTGGCACGGATGGAGAACATCCTCGGGGCGATCCGGAACAACGCTTCATCACATCCGGAACTGCTGGCATCAGTCAAGGCTCTGGTCGAAGAACTGGAATCCGGCGAAATTTCGCCGGGTTGCGGTGTCCCGGAAGATCAGGGCTTCCCGAAAAATCGGGAGACGAGGTAGAACAAAAGCGACAGAAGAACGCTCAGGAGGAGACCTGTCATAAGAGGGAAATAGAATCTGAACCCCGGACGCTCCACGACGATATCCCCGGGAAGATGCCCCAGAACAGAAAAAATCCCCCGCCCCGCTCCCTTCTCCACGAAAAAGAATATCCCTGCCAACAGAAAACAGACGATCCCCAGAACGAAAAACAGGCGCGACATCAAGACATCTCGATCATCCGGTCCAAGGCTTTCCTGGCGTTGTGAAGGATCGTTTCCGGCAATTCGATTTCCGGTGCCATATCTTCGAGAGCCCACAGGATTTTTTCAAGCGAATTGACTTTCATGTTGGCACAGTCGCAGGACGTGCAGGCCGGAATGAACTCCTTGTCAGGATTTTCCTTCTGAAGACGGTAAATCATACCAAGCTCTGTTCCCACAACAACCTTCCGGGCAGGGTTCTCCCGAACAGCGGTCGCCATGCGGCTGGTGCTCGACACGACATCGGCTTTTCTTGCAACCTCCGGCTGACATTCCGGATGAGCGATGACAAAAGCTTCCGGATGCTCTTCCCGGGCCCGATCGATATCTGTGGCCATGATCCGCATGTGCGTCGGACAAAACCCTTCAAAGAGCACGAGCTTTCGGCCGGTTGCGCGCTGGACAAAATCTCCGAGAAACTGATCCGGGATAAAAATGACCGGTTTATCCTCCGGGATCGAGGAAACAATCCGGACAGCGTTTGCCGACGTGCAGCATATGTCGCTTTTCGCCTTGACCGAAGCCGGAGAGTTGACATAAGTCACGACGACCGCACCGGGGTTTTCCCGACGGAGTCGGTCGACCTCTTCCGGCGTGATCATGTCGGACATTGGACAACCGGCTTTCAGGTCCGGAACGAGCACTTTTCGGGAAGGGTTCAGGATCTTGGCCGTTTCCGCCATGAAATGAACGCCGCAGAAAACAATGACGTCGGCCTCCGTGGAAGCGGCGTAACGGGCCAGCTCCAGGGAGTCTCCAATCAGATCCGCCACATCCTGAACTTCTCCGATCTGATAGTTATGCGCCAGAATAATCGCGTGATGTCTTTCCTTCAAAAGCCGGATTCGTTCGACAAGCCCCGAGAGTTCAGGGTCGGTATCCGTCCGGACCAAAGCTTCGTAAGTCTTCATGGTTGAAGCCTCCATGGTCAAGCTTCCCCGGAAACGACCCGCTCGGCGATTTGCACGGCGTTGAGAGCCGCTCCCTTTCGCAGGTTGTCTCCCACGATCCAGAGGTTCAGACCATGTTCGACAGAATCGTCCTGGCGGATCCGCCCGACAAAAACGTCGTCCTGGCCAGCCACTTCCCGTGGAACGGGATACAGTTTTCGGGAGGGATCATCAAAGACCCGGACGCCTGGCGCCTTGGCCAGGATCGCACGTGCCTCGTCAGGAGAAAGAGGCCGCTCGAATTCGATGGATACGGCTTCCGAGTGCCCGATGAGAACAGGGACCCTTACGGTGGTCGCACTAACCCGCAGGTCACTGATTCCCAAAATCTTCCGGCTCTCCATCTTCATCTTTTCCTCTTCCTTGGTTGAACCGTCCGGAAGAAACCTGTCGATCTGGGGAAGAACGTTAAAAGCAATCTGATAAGGAGCGTACACCTCCGGCTGAATGTCATCGACTCGTCCGTTCAGGAGGAGAGCGATCTGACCGGACAGTTCGTCCATGGCTTTTTTCCCGGTCCCCGAAACCGACTGATAGGTCGATACAACGATCCGTCGAACACCCGCACGGTCGATCAGCGGCTTCAAGGCGACGACCATCTGAATGGTGGCGCAGTTGGGATTTGCTACCAGGGCCGGTCCCAATGTTTTCGGCAGGGCCTCGGGATTGACCTCGGGAACGACAAGAGGAACCTGAGGGACCATCCGGAACGCCGAACTGTTGTCGATGACCAGGGTACCCTGCCGGACAAACTCGGGGGAGAGAGCCTCGCTGACGTCGCTTCCTGCGGAAAAAAGGGCGATATCGATATCTTTCGCATCGCGGGGATTCTTCATCGAACGGACGACAACGGATTCTCCCTTGAACGAGACTCTTTCACCGGCCGATCGTTCCGATGAGAAGAGATGGAGAGAAGACACGGGAAAATTCCGCTCTTCCAAGATGGATACCATTTCCCGACCGACCGCTCCGGTAGCACCGACGACGGCTACCCTGTATCCGATTTCCTGATTCGACATTTCATACATCCTTTACTCTTTACTTTTTCTCCAGCACTTTTTTGAACTCCGCGAACACGTGATCTCCCATTTCCCGGGTTCCCACGATCTTTTTCGTCCCGTCTCCCTGGATGTCCGTTGTCCGAAGTCCCTCTTTCAGGACGTTTCGGACAGCCGTCTCGAGAAGACCGGCCAGATCATCCCGATCCAGCGAGTAGCGGAGAAGAAGAGCCAGCGAAAGAATCATGGCAAGAGGATTGGCGATGTCCTTGCCGGCGATATCCGGAGCGCTGCCGTGAATGGGTTCGTACAGGCCCGTCTTCCCCCCGATGGAAGCGGAGGCAAGCATGCCGATCGACCCGGTCAGCTGGGCTGCCTCGTCGGAAAGGATGTCGCCGAAAAGATTGCCGGTGACAAGAACGTCAAACTGCCGGGGATTCCGGACCAGCTGCATCGCGGCGTTATCCACATACATATGCGATAGTTCGACATCCGGATATTCCTTGTGAATCGCATTGGCAACCTCTCTCCAGAGGACGGAAGACTCGAGAACGTTGGCCTTGTCCACCGATGTGACCTTTTTCCGTCGTTTTCGCGCAAGGTCAAAAGCCACTCTCATGATCCGTGCAATCTCCGGTTCGGAATAGGATTCCGTGTTGAACCCCCGGCGAACCCCGTCTTCCGTGACGATACCGCGGGGTTTTCCAAAATAGATCCCTCCGGTCAGTTCGCGTACCACCATAAGATCGAGATCGGAAATGACTTCCGGCTTGAGGGTCGACGCTCCGGCGAGCTCCGGAAACAGACGGGCCGGGCGGAGATTCGCAAACGCCCCAAGATGTTCCCGTATTCCGAGCAACGCACGCTCCGGCCTTTTTTCATAGGGAAGGGTATCGTATTTCGGCCCTCCCACCGCTCCGAGAAGGACGGCATCAGATCGATCCGCTTTTTCGACCGTGTCGGCGGGCAAAGGGAGGCCGGTGCGGTCAGTGGCGATTCCGCCGATCAGACCTTCTTCCCACTCCAGAGACACCACCCCCCATCCGACGAGATGCTCCAGAATTCTCATGACGGGACCGAAGACTTCCGGACCGATTCCATCCCCGGGAAGGAGAAGGATTTTTCTCTTTCGTTCTGCGTTTTTCATCCGTGCCCTTTCAAGTCGGAGTCCCTCAGGATGTTTCCTGGATTTCCGTTTTTTCACTGTCAAAAGAGGAGATGGAAGACAATCGTCCCGCTTTCGTCTTCTTCCGTTCGAGCCGGTTCAACGCCGCCAGATAGGCTTTGGCCGAAGCCACCAAAATATCGGTATCCGCTCCCTGACCGATCGACAAAAGCCCGTTGCCGTCGATCCGGACCGTCACCTCACCCAAAGCGTCTGTGCCGCCGGTGATCGCCTTGACCGAATAAGAAACCAGTCGCGCATCCGTTCCCGTCATTTTGGAAACGGTCCGATATATGGCGTCGACCGGACCGTCACCCAATCCTGCCATCCGGTGTTCGACTCCGTCCCGCTCGAGAACAACCGTTGCCGTCGGAGGGATCTCCGTTCCCCCGCTCACATGGAGCCGCTTCAGAACGAACCGATCCTGACTCTGGGATCCTTCCTCCGTCAGCAACACCTCCAGATCCTCTTCGTACAATTCCTTTTTCTGGTCTGCGAGTTTTTTGAAACGGGAAAAAACCCTCTCGAGTTCTTCGGGGCTGAGGGAATACCCCATCGCTTTCAGACGATCGTTCAACGCGTGTCTTCCGGAATGTTTTCCGAGAACAAGACGTCCTCCCAAGACCCCCACCTGTTCGGGGACCAGAATTTCGTAGGTATCCTTGGCTTTCAAAAGACCGTCCTGATGAATGCCCGATTCGTGTGCGAAAGCGTTCTCTCCGACAATCGCCTTATTGGGCTGGACAATCATGCCGGTTACCGATGAAATCAGCCGACTGGTCCGGAAAATCTCTTCGGACCGTATCCGTGTCTCCAGATTGAACCACGGCTTCCGGACCCGAAGTGCCATCACGATTTCTTCCAGCGCGGCATTGCCGGCACGTTCTCCGATTCCGTTCACCGTACACTCCACCTGACGGGCACCAGCCTCCAGGGCGGCAAGCGAGTTGGCGACGGAAAGTCCAAGATCGTCGTGGCAATGACACGAGAAAACAATGTTCTTCGCTCCAGGAATCGTGTCGATCAAAAAGCGGAAAAGATCTTTGACAGCATCCGGAACGGCGTATCCAACCGTATCCGGAATATTGATTGTTGTGGCACCGGCTTCGATCGCCGTCCGGACAGCCCGGGCAAGAAAAGTCCGGTCGCTCCGGAACGCGTCTTCCGCGGAAAACTCGACATCTCTTACATTCTTTCTGGCGAGGGTTACAGCGCGATCAATGGTCAGAAGAACTTCTTCCGGTCCCATTCGAAGCTTCTTGTCCATGTGGACGGGACTGGTCGCAATGAAGGTATGAATTCGGGGAAGACAGGCGTTTTTTACCGAACGCGCCGCTTCCAGAATGTCTTTGTCTGTCGCTCGGGCAAGGGCACAAATAACCGGAGGATCTGACAAGTTTCCGACCTCTGCAGCAATCTGTGACACAGCTTCGAAGTCGTCCGGAGAAGCGACCGGAAACCCAGCCTCTATCACATCAACGTTCAAGCGAGCCAGTTGTCGGGCAACCTGCAGTTTTTCTTCTCTCTGCATGGATGCTCCGGGACTTTGCTCTCCGTCTCTGAGCGTTGTATCGAAAATTTTCACCATGCTGTTCTCTCCAGCCATTTTGATCTCCTATGCAATCCGGATTGAATTCCCTCAGGAAAATCCGGATCAGGGCTTACGTCTGTTCAACCCTTTCAGATGCGAAAGACGAGAAGAAGAAAAATCTCTCGTCGACGGTTCCGGATCCAGCGTCTGGGGTTTTTTGACAATAAACCGGAAAAGAAGAAACTCGGCAGGACCGGACAGGGTATAGAGAAAAATACCGACGAAGAGGGCCTGGCGGGGGTAGAGGACAAAAAGCAGCGCAACCAAAAGAACGGAAACGAACGTGTGGAGAGGCCTTTTCAAAAAACGAATTTCCTTGAAACTCTTGTAGAGGACTGGACTCACCATCAGAATCGCAACAAAATAGGTCGATGCTAGGAAAAAACCGCTCGAAAGTGGAAAAATAATTGAAATCGGGCTGTTTTTGGCCAACTCCGATGAAACGAGAAATAAGGCACCGGCCGGAATCGGAAGACCCACAAAATAACGGCTTGAAACCTTGGTTGTGATGACATTGAAACGTGCGAGGCGCAGTGCGCCGCAAACCGCGAACAGAAAAGCCGCCAGAAGGCCAAGCCTATGGTACGAAGAAAGATCGGAGTTGAAAACCAGAAATGCGGGTGCAACACCGAAGGAAATCAGGTCGGCAAGACTGTCATATTCGACCCCGAACTGGCTTGTTGCGCGGGCCAGACGTGCGACCTTTCCGTCGAGATTGTCGAAGATCGAAGCGATCAGAATCGAATAGGCGGCTTTCAGAAAATCATGATGAAAGCTCTGTACGATCGCAAGAAAACCGAAAAAGAGGTTTCCCGTCGTAAACAGATTGGGGAGAATATAAATTCCGCGTGATCGGGGGATCGTCCCGTCAGACGGACTGTTCTGATGGTAGTGTTCCAAGGATCGACTCTCCTCCCTTTACCCGCTGTCCCATTCCGACCGACAGAATTGTCTTTTCCGGAAGGTCCAGATCCACTCGGGATCCGAACCGGATCAGGCCAAAAGTGGTTCCCGCGGGTAACCGGTCGGAGATTTCCGCGTAACAGACAATACGACGGGCGATCAGGCCCGCGACCTGGGTCATTGAGATTTCCTGACCATCTTCCGTTTGAAGAAGAAGGGTGTTTCTCTCGTTATATTCGGACGCCTTGTCCAAGTCCGCATTCAAAAATTTCCCGGGAACATACGTGATGTTCCGGACGACAGAAGTCACCGGAATCCGGTTTACGTGAACATCGAATACATTCATGAAGATCGCGACCTTCCATCGTCCCGTTTGGGGATCCTTCTGCATTTTGACAATTTTTCCGTCGGCAGGAGAGACGATGTTTCCTTTGCCGTCCGGAACCTTTCTGTCCGGATTTCGGAAAAAATTGAGCACAAACAGGGGGATCAAGCCAGCGATCAAACCCGCCGTCCCCAAAAAATACAGGCAAACGAGAAAGATTCCCAACGCCAGTCCGACGAACGGAATTCCTTCCCGAACGACAGGAGTCTTGAAATGATTTTCAGAAATCCGCATTGTCGGCAGAAATCAGTTCTTCGCCTGATCGACCAAGCGGGATTTCGTAATCCATGGCATCATGGAGCGAATTTCCTGCCCGACTTTTTCAATGGGATGTTCCTGTCCTTGTTTTTCAAGGGCCTGGAAAACCGGTTTTCCTGCTCTGTTCTCGAGGATAAATTCTTTTGCAAAAGCACCAGACTGAATTTCACGAAGAATTCTTTTCATCTCCTGACGCGTCTCTTCCGTAACAATCCGGGGACCTCTCGTCAGATCTCCATATTCGGCCGTATTGCTGATGGAGTAGCGCATGTTCGAAATACCGCCTTCATAGATCAGATCGACGATCAGTTTGACCTCGTGCAAACACTCGAAATAAGCCATTTCCGGAGCGTATCCGGCTTCGACAAGAGTTTCAAATCCAGCAGAAATCAAGGCTGTCAGTCCTCCGCACAAAACAACCTGCTCTCCGAAAAGATCCGTTTCCGTTTCCTCCCGGAAAGACGTCTCGAAAATTCCTGGCCGCCCTCCACCAATGGCAGCTGCATAGCTTAACGCCAGCTCCTTGGCGACACCCGTCGCATCCTGTGCCACAGCCACAAGGGCAGGAACTCCTGAGCCCTTCTGATATTCGGAACGAACCAGATGCCCTGGGCCTTTTGGAGCGGCCAAAAAGACGTCAACATCTGCAGGCGGCTTGATCTGACCAAAATGGATATTAAATCCGTGTCCAAATGCCAAAGCCATACCAGATTTCAGATTGGGAGCGATTTCCGTACGATAGACATCGGCCTGAAGTTCGTCGGGGAGAAGGATCATCACAACATCGTTCTTCTGGACAGCTTCGGAAACTGTCGCAGGAGAAAATCCGAAAGCGGCCGCCTTGTTCCAGGAAGAACCGGGACGAAGGCCCACCGTGACGTTGACTCCGCTCTCCTTGAGATTCAGGGCATGAGCGTGTCCCTGGCTTCCGAATCCGATGATGGCGACCCGACGCTTCCGAATGATGTCGAGATTCAGGTCCGTTTCGTAATAAATTCTTTTTTTCAAGAATGCTCTCCTGTTAAAAATCTGGGATAAAGGCGATGTGTCGGAACAACACTCACCGGTGATAACTCATGTCCCCGTCGGTGAGACGGGATACACTCTTCGATGTCCCGAGTTTCTGATCCTCTCGTGCAACGGCAACTTTCCCGGTCCGGATGACTTCCTTGATCCCGAGAGGTTTGAGAAAATTCAAGATCGCTTCGATCTTGTCCTCATCACCGGTTACCTCGATGGTATAGGTCGTCGGAGAAGAGTCGATGATCCTTGCCCGAAAGATTTCCACAATTCGAAAAGCTTCATCCCGATCACCCGGCCGCGTGTTCGTATTGACCCTGATCAGAAGAGTTTCCCGCGTTAAAAAGGAAAACTCGGACAGGTTGACGACCTTGATGACATCGATCAGCTTGTTGAGCTGTTTGATGATCTGTTCGACCACATGATCGTCACCCTGGGTTTCAATTGTCATCTGGGAAACACTGGGATCGAGACCCGGAGCGACGGAAAGACTGTCGATATTGAAACCACGGGCACTGAAAAGACCAGCGACACGTGACAACACTCCGAAACGGTTTTCCACGATGATCTGAATATAATGTTTCCTTGTCTCGGACACTTGGATCTCCGGGTTCATGCGGTCAGTATGGAATCTCTTTTTTTAGGATCGTCCTTTTCACCCGGTGATTCAAAAATCATCTCGATGTTGGATCCTCCCGCCGGTACCATGGGAAAGACGTTTTCTTCCGGATCGACCTGAAACTCCATCAGGACCGGTCCACGCCGGGAAAACCCGTCGAGAATAACATCTTCGACCTGCTCGGGGCGGGTGGCCCGCATCCCGATCATTCCAAACGCCTCGGCCAGTTTGACAAAATCCGGAGATTGTCCGATGAAGGAAGAAGAATAGCGGCTCCCGTAGAAAAACTCCTGCCACTGTCGAACCATTCCCAGATATTGATTGTTGAGGATCACGATTTTTACCGGAAGGTCCAGAGAAACGACCGTGGCCATTTCCTGGATATTCATCAGAAAGCTGCCTTCTCCAGTAATTGCGATCACACGTTTTCCCGGATGGGCCTTTTGGGCACCGATCGCTGCCGGAAAGCCATATCCCATCGTCCCGAGGCCACCCGAGGTCAACCAGGTGTTGGGTTTGATAAATTTAAAGAATTGTGCGGTCCACATCTGATGTTGTCCGACGTCCGTTGAAACGATGCAGTCGCCCTGGGTGAACTGGTAGATCTTTTCGATAACATGTTGCGGTTTGATGACTTCCTTGTCGAGTGTGTAACAGAGAGGGTGTTCCTTTTCCCATTCCGAGATCTGTTCGATCCATGGCTGGTAATGGCGAAAAGCGTCCTCTCCTCCGGAGATTTCCCGAAGTTCTTCGATCAGATCTTTCAGGATGACGCGGGCATCTCCCACAATCGGAACATCCACGTGGAAATTTTTGCGGATGGAAGTCGGATCGATGTCGATATGGATGACTTTGGAATGTGGAGAGAATTCCGCGATCTTGCCGGTAACCCTATCATCGAAACGGACTCCGACGGCGATCAGGACATCCGCGTCATGAATTGCCATGTTCGCGGCATATGTCCCGTGCATTCCGAGCATTCCCAGAAACCGCGGATGATTTCCCGGAAGAGCGCCGAGACCCATGAGAGTGAGCGTTGTCGGAATGTTCGTCAGGGTAACCAGATCAAGAAGTTCCTTGTGGGCATCGGAAGAAATAATTCCCCCGCCAGCGTAAAGAACCGGTTTCCGGGATTTCAGAATCGTCTGGGCCGCTTTTCGAATTTGCCAGCGATTTCCCTGTATCGTTGGATTGTAGCTTCGAATAGACACGGTTTCCGGGTAAACGAAATCTCCTTTTTCGAGGATGATATCTTTTGGAAAATCGATCAGAACGGGACCGGGTCTTCCGGTTCTGGCAATGTAAAAAGCTTCCTTGATAATTCTCGGCAGGTCCGAGATCTTCCGGACCAGGAAATTGTGTTTTGTGCAGGAACGGCTCATACCGATAATGTCGGCTTCCTGGAAAGCATCGTTTCCGATCATCTTCGTGGGAACCTGGCCTGTAATGATCACCAGAGGGATGGAATCCATGTTGGCATCTGCGATTCCGGTCAGTGTGTTTGTCGCCCCGGGTCCGGAGGTAACGAGAACAACTCCGACCGTATTACTTGAACGGGCATACCCTTCTGCTGCGTGAACCGCACCCTGTTCGTGCCGTGTCAGGACAACCTGGAGGGAAGGATCCTTGTACAGGGCGTCGAAAACAGGAAGGACAACTCCCCCGGGATATCCGAAAATATGGGTTACTTTTTCCCTTTTCAGGGACTCAAGGAGCATTTCCGCTCCGCTCATTTTCATGGAACTCTCCTTCAGCGGATGAATATCCCGGGGCGGGGAGTGGATATATCCGGACTTCTCATGTTCTTTTTATCAGTCATCTTGTTATATGTCATAAAGATTCATTCTAGGACAGCCTTCGGGAGGGGTCAAGTCGACAACAACCTGTGCTCCGGGTCACTTGGTAAATGGAATCGCGCTGTTATTGTGTATTTTGTTTTTATTCTTTCTTTAAGGAATGAAGTAACAGTAAGAGACAGGCCGGTCTGTGGAAAAAAAATTGTTTATAATGATGGCAGAAGGATTTGTCAGGTTCGTCGGACAGTGAAAAACCCGGGATATTCCCGTTGGTTGAATTGTCTATTAACCTTCTGATACGATCGCCACCATCGAATTCGAGCGGTATTCACATTCCGTTCACTCCGCTTCCACAGGGCTTGTGGTCCTGTTCCCGAGTGTATCCAGATGATTCCCCATATCCTTAAGGAAAAACAGGATTTCCACAGGTGTTGAAAAAGTGTTGGGCCAAGATCGGGTGGAGGTACGGGCGCAAATATGAATCAGTCTCTTTGGAATCAGGTTCTGGAGAGATTCTGCGAGTTCGGTTCCGAACCGGGGGTACTTGAGCGGGACGGTATTCTGGACCTGCTCAAGGGGGCCGTCCTCGATGGAAGAAAGGACGGATATTCCTTGCTGGTGGGGAGCACTTTTATCCAGCGCCTCGTACAGAGCCGGTATTACAATGATCTGCTGACAGCCTTCCGGGAAGTAACACACGATCCGGAACTTTCCTTTGATGTTCTCGTACAGCCGGAAAATCTACCCCGCAAAAGAAGGAAAACCCGCCAGAATTCCGCACCGGAAGTGACGACCGGGTCCGGAAAATCGGTTCCTATTCCTTTGGGGGACGACCATGCCGTTTCCTGGAACCACAATCTGAACCTCCGCTACTGTTTCGACAATTATGTGGTCGGGGTGTGCAACCAGTTTGCACACGCGGCCGCTTTTGCGATCGCAAACAATCCTTCGAAAGCTTATAATCCCTTTTATGTCTTTGGTTCTGTTGGGTTGGGCAAGACCCACCTGGTGTCGGCCATCGGGAATTGCATGATCCATCTCTATCCTTCCCTCAAGGTGCTTTACATCACAACAGAATCCTTCCTGAACGAAATGGTCAGCGCCATCAAGTTCAACAAGATGAATGAATTTAGGGAAAGGTACCGGAAAATAGATGTCCTGATCATGGATGACGTACAGTTTTTGTCCGGAAAGGAACGGACGCAGGAGGAACTCTTCTATACGTTCAATGCCCTGTATGAGAACGGAAAGCAGATCATCCTCTCGAGCGACTGCATGCCGAACGACATCCCGACCCTGGAAGGCAGGCTCAAATCCCGTTTCGGGTGGGGATTGATCGCCGACATCCAGATTCCGGACTTCGAGACGAAGGTGGAAATTCTGAAAGGAAAGATGGCACAGGAAAAAGTGGATTTGCCGATGGATGTGGTTTATTTTCTGGCAAATTCCATCAAGTCCAACATCCGGGAACTTGAAGGGGCCATGATCCGTTTGGGAGCGTATGGAAACCTCATGGGAAAACCCATTACGATCGAGGTTGCCAGAAACCTGTTGTCGGACTTGATGCCTCTGTCGAGAGAGTCGATTTCGGTTGACCGCATTCTCCAGGAAGTCGCGGAATACTTTAAGGTTCTTCCGAAGGAAATCCGGTCGAAAAAACGGCATAAAACACTTGTGACAGCGAGACATGTGGCTGTTTATCTCATTCGCGAGCTGACGCAGAAGTCCTATCCGGAAATCGGTCGTGAGCTCGGGGGACGGGACCACTCGACAGCCATTTATTCTTTCAAGATGGTGGAGGAAAAACTGGAATCGGATCCGGCACTTTCCTCCGACCTTGTCTATCTCAAAAAAAAGCTCGAGCAGCAGGGCTAGGAAGGTAAGGAGGATATCATGGAGATCACTGTCGACCAGGAAGCTTTTCTGGACGGCCTGCAACGGGTTGCTCTGCTGGCCGAACGGAAAAATCTGGTTCAGATCGGTTCTTTTATTCTGATAGAGGCGTTCGATCAGAAAGCTGTCCTTTTTGCTACGGATAATCATACGGGAGGACGATTCGAAGTCCCGTGCGAAGTCCGGACGCCGGGAAAGACGACTGTTGCAGGAAAAAAGCTTCATCAGCTGTTTCGGGAACTTCCATCCGGAAAAGTGTCCCTTACCCGTCTTGAAAACGGCTCGACCAGAATCGAAAGAGAACGGCTTCTCTACGACCTGAAAGGAATCGATCCGGAAGAATATGTCGGTTTTCCCGAGATCAAGGCCGATTATTCCTTTCTGGTTTCCCTTGAGCAAATCGCAGGTCTTATTCGAAAAACGTTGCCGTTTGTTCTCGAAGACGATTCAAAACCCATGAACGGAGTTCTTTTTCACCGGGTCCGGGAGGGGTCCACGGTCCGACTGAATATTGTCGGGACGGACGGGCATCGTCTTCACCACGGAACGGTTCTTCTCGGAGAAGACGCCGGTTTCGATCTGGCCGGACAGACTGAAAGCCGCTTTATTCTTCGGAAAAGGACACTTCAGGATTTGTTGCACGTTCTCGACCTCGATCTCAAGAACGGCTCCATTTCGGTAGAGGTCGTGGTCAACCCCAAATACGCAACTTTCCGGTGGGGCGGCTTTTACTACTATACACGTCTTTTGGGAACGCCCTTCCCGAACTATCGGGATGCCTTTCCCTCCGAGTTCAATCTGGGCCTCGAATGTTCCCGTTCATTGCTCGAATCGTCCATCCGCCGCATGTCGCTTGTATCGGACAAAAAAGCGGAAATCATCTTTTCCTGGGACGCCCGTTCCCTGACCCTGTCGACCCGGAATGAAGAAATCGGGGAATCGACAGAAACCCTGCCGGTGTTTTTAAAAGGATCTCCGGGAAGCCTCGTATTCAACACGGACCAAATCCGGACTCTTTTGCAGGTTTGTCAGGGGGAAACGATGCGCATGGAAGCCGTGATGGATCCCGACCCGGCGAAGAGCTCCAGTATGCCTTCCATCTGGTCATGTGCCGAAGAGCCGGATTCACGATATGTTATTATGCCTCTCGAAGCGGTGGATTAGGGATCATCGGGAGGGGCACAAGAAACTTTCCGGATAGCAAGGACGGACGGAGGAGGAGTGGTGAGCTCAGGGGAACCTGTAGAAAATGAATACACCGCGGAGCATATCCGCGTATTGGAAGGGCTGGAAGCGGTCAGGGTCCGGCCGGGCATGTATATCGGCAGCACGGGAGTCGATGGGCTTCACCACCTGGTGTACGAGCTTGTGGACAACAGCGTGGACGAGGCGCTTGCAGGTCATTGCACGGACATTCACATCACTCTCCATTCCGACCGGTCCGTCACCGTCGCCGACAATGGCCGTGGCATACCTACCGGCATGCACGCCGAACAGAAACGGTCTGCGGCGGAGGTCGTTCTGACCGTTCTCCACGCCGGAGGAAAATTCAACAACAATCTGTACAAGGTGTCCGGAGGATTGCACGGCGTCGGTGTTTCTGTGGTCAACGCGCTGTCTGAAACCCTCTATCTGGAAATTCACCAGAACGGACTGGTCCATCGGCAAACCTATCATAAGGGAGCACCGGTGGCTCCGCTGGCGGTTTTTGGCGAAACCGCCCAGCGAGGGACCATCATCCGTTTCTGGCCGGATATGACCATTATGGAAACGGACCAGTTTTCTTTCGAAACACTCGCCCACCGCTTCCGAGAGATGGCCTTTCTGAATCCGGTTCTGACCATTCATTTTAAAGACGAGGAAACGCTCCGGGAAGAGACCTTCCATTTCGATGGGGGGGTTCAGTCTTTCGTTTCCTTTTTGAACGAAAACAAGAAGCCTCTTCACGATGTCCTGTTTTTCCGGAAAAATCTGGAGGACGGATCTCAGTTCGAAGTTGCCTTCCAGTACCAGGAGTCGACAGAAAACGAGACGGTTCTGGGTTTTGCCAACAATATTCACACCCGGGAAGGCGGCACGCATGTTCGGGGTTTCCGGACGGCGATCACGAAGACCATCAACCGCTTCATCCGTGAAAAACAGTTGAACAAGGGAGAAGAAGTCCGGGGAGAGGATGTCCGTGAAGGCCTGACGGGAGTCATCAGCGTCCGTATCCCGAGTCCCCAGTTCGAAGGACAGACGAAGGCCAAGCTGGGTTCGAGCTGGGTCTCCGGAGCGATGGAGTCCTTCCTGTCGGAAGCGCTTCAGGAAAAATTTGAGGAAGATCCCCAGACCGCCAAAAAGATTGCCGAGAAAGCGGTTCTGACAGCCCAGGCGCGTGAAGCGGCCCGCAAAGCCAAGGATCTGGCCAAGCGGAAGAATGTTCTCGAAGGATCAAACCTGCCGGGAAAACTCGCGGATTGCCAGGAATCCGACCCCGCCAAATGCGAACTGTACATCGTGGAAGGAGATTCCGCAGGAGGGTCGGCCAAGCAGGGTCGCGACAGGCGTTTTCAGGCCATTCTGCCTCTCAAAGGAAAGATCCTGAACGTCGAAAAATCCCGAGGGATCGAGAAATTCATCACAAACGACGAGGTACGGGCGCTGATCACCGCTGTTGGATGCGGTCTCGGGGATGAAGAGTTTTCGGAAAAAAAACTCCGTTATCACAAGATCATCATCATGACAGACGCGGACGTGGACGGAGCTCATATCCGGACACTTCTCCTGACCTTCTTTTTCCGGCACATGAATCCCCTGATCGACGGCCAGTTCGTCTATATCGCGCAGCCTCCTCTTTACAAGGTGTCCTACGGTCGGCAGGAGCGGTATCTCCTGAACGATGAAGCCCTTCAGGCGTATATTCTGGAGCTTGCCTGCGCTGACTGGATGTTTTACGACGAACCGGCGGGTCAGTGGCTATCCCGGGAAGGCTCCGTGGCGAAACTCCTGATACTCTCCCATTTTGAAGAACAGGTCCGGGCCCACGCACAGCGCTTCGGGAACGAGATGCTGATCCGGATGATCGGAATATTCCCGGAAACCGGAATCGATCTTTTGAAAAGCGAGGATTCCGCCCTGAGGCTTGTTTCTTTTCTCACGGAAGAATACGCCCGCTGGGCAGAAGGAGGGGTTCTCACAGGCCAGGTCGAACGCGATCCGTTGACTTCGGAAAGTCATCCGGATGAAGAGTGGTTTCGGATCCGATTTTACACGGAAAGCCTCGGATACGAATCCCGTCTCCTCCTGGACCACCATCTCTTGGCCCAGCTTCTTGCCGGAAAGAGATCTCTCAAGCTTCTCCGAACGTCGGGGCTTCTTTATCCCGAAGGATATCTTCTGAGAAGAGGCTCCGAAGGAGAGGAAGTCCGGTTCAGGAGTCCCCGGGAGCTTCTGTCTTTTCTGGAAAACCCCATCCGTCAGAAAATGTCCATCCAGCGGTACAAAGGACTCGGGGAAATGAACCCCGAGCAACTTTGGGAAACGACCATGGATCCGGCCCGCAGGACGCTTCTGAAAGTCTCCATTCCGGACTATGTCGAGGCCGACCGCGTCTTTACGACTTTGATGGGAGAGCACGTTGCTCCCCGCCGGGAGTTCATCGAAAAACATGCGCTCGACGTGGCCAATCTGGACATCTGAGCCCGACGAACGATACGCCGGTCCTAATGTGAGGTCTCTGTAAAAGGGAGGATGTTTTGCCGCTGATACCGTTCGAGACTGTGGTTTCCATCGATGACGAGATGAAGACCGCCTATCTCAATTACTCGATGAGCGTAATCGTCGGTCGCGCGCTTCCGGACGTCCGTGACGGACTGAAACCCGTCCAGAGACGCGTTCTTTTCGCGATGCAGGAAATGGGTGTTCGCTCGGGAGGTCCCTACCGCAAGTCCGCCCGTATTGTGGGAGACGTGATCGGTAAATATCATCCGCACGGTGATGTGGCGGTGTACGATACCGCCGTGCGTCTGGTGCAGCCTTTCACGCTCCGATACCCTCTGATTGACGGCCAGGGCAATTTCGGGTCGGTTGACGGGGACGCCCCCGCGGCCATGCGGTATACCGAAATACGCCTGGAATCGCTCTCGGAAGAAATGATGGCGGAGCTTGAAGAGGAAACCGTCGAGTTCGCCCCGAACTATGACGAATCTCTCCAGGAGCCCCGGGTTCTTCCGGCGCGCCTCCCGCTTCTTCTCCTGAACGGTTCGGCCGGTATCGCCGTCGGAATGGCGACGAACATCCCTCCCCACAATATCACCGAAATTATCGACGGACTCCTGGCGCTGATCGACAACCCCGATCTTTCCGTGGACGATCTTCTTTCCATCGTGCATGGTCCGGATTTTCCGACGGGCGGTCTCATCATGGGACGATCAGGGATCGAATCGGCTCTCCGGACCGGGAGAGGGTCGATCGTCATGCGCGGTGTCGCCGACATCGAAGAGAGCACGAGAGCGGACCGGATGGCGATCATCATCCGTGAAATTCCCTATCAGGTGAACAAGGCGAGACTGATCGAGCGCATTGCGGAACTCGTCCGGGAAGGAGCGTTGGACGGCATTGCCGACATCCGGGACGAATCCGACCGGGACGGGATGCGGGTCGTCATCGACCTGAAGCGGGATGCGAATCCCCCGGTCGTACTGAACAGGTTGTACGCCCAGACACCGCTCCAGACGTCTTTCGGTTACAACTTTGTCGCTCTGGTGAACCAGCGGCCGATGATTCTTTCTCTACGGGAAGCCCTGGTCCATTTTCTGTCGTTCCGTCAGGATGTCGTTACCCGGCGAACCCTTTTCCGGCTCCGCAAGGCCCGTGAACGATTCCATATTCTCGAAGGTCTCAAAAGGGCCATCGATCTGATGGATCAGATCATCGCGCTGATCCGTTCTTCCGCTTCTCCGGATGAAGCGCGTTCCGGGCTTATCGACCAGTTTGCCTTTTCGGAGATCCAGGCCCGGGCAATCCTGGAAATGCGTTTGCAACGTCTCACGGCTCTCGAACGGGACAAGATCGAAGCGGAACACGAAGTCGTCCGCGTACTGATTCAGGGGCTCGAGGAAATTCTGGGATCCCGGTCCCGGCTCATGGCCGTCATTCGCGAAGAGTTCACGACCCTCCGCGAAAATTATGGCGACGGGAGACGGACCCGGATCGTTCCGGAGGACGGAGAGATTTCGATCGAATCGATGATCCCCAACGATCCCTGTTACGTCACACTGACGTATCAGGGCTACATCAAGAGAGTGTCCCACGACGCTTATCCCACGCAGCGAAGAGGGGGCAAGGGCCGTAGCGGTGTGTCGCTCAAAGAGGACGACGCCGTGACCATCACCCTGACGCCGACGGCGCATGAAACGATCCTGTTCTTTACCGATATCGGAAAGGTCTATCGGGTCAAGGCTCATGAGATCCCCGAAGTCCAGCGGATCGCCCGAGGTAAGCCCATTCGTGGATTTCTTCCCCTGGCTCCGGAAGAAAAGGTGACGCGCATGCTGAACGTGTCTTCTTTCGAGGGAGAGAGGAGCCTCGTCTTCGTGACCGTCAACGGGGTCATCAAGCGGACCGCCCTCGATGCCTACTCGTCCATTCGCCAGTCGGGCATCATCGCCCTGACATTGCGTGAAGGAGACCGTCTCGCCCAGGTTCTCGTCGCCGATCCGGACAGCCATGTCCTGGTGGCGACCCGCCGGGGAATGGCCATATTGTTTCCCATCAACGAAGTGACCGAACAGGGCCGCACCGCCACCGGGGTTCGGGCGATTCGTCTCCGGGAAGATGACCGCGTAGCCGACGCGGAAATCGTGACGGAAACCGATCCTGTGGCCGTCGTCACGGAAAAGGGGTACGGAAAACGTCTGGATGTGGCGAAATTCCGCCATCAGCATCGGGGCGGAATGGGCCTCAAGATCTCCAGGGGTGCCGAAAAAATCGGGTCCGTCGTGTCCCTTGTCAAGGCCGGTGATGCGGAAGACCTCACGATCATTACCTCGAAAGGGGTGACGAACCGGGTTCCGGCCAACGAACTCCGAAAAATGGGGCGGGGAGCCCAGGGGGTGATCGTCATGCGGCTGGGAGACGAAGACACGATCGTTTCCGCCGTTGTCAGTCCTCCCAGGGAGGTCGAAGGTGAATCGGAGGGGACGTAGGGCCCTGACGGGAACCGTTCTGGTGCTAGCCCTCATCTCCGGTTGTCAGAAAAATCAGGCTCAGGAGCACTACAACCGGGCCGAGGAAGCGTTGATCCATATGGATCTTGCCGGGGCCCGGAAAGAGTTTCACGCGGCGATCGACGGTTCACCGAGCTCTCCGTTGGCAGGTCAGGCCTTTTACGAGTTGGGACGCATGGACGACCTCTACGGAAACGATCCCCAAAGAGCGTCCGGTCATTACATGAAATCCCTGGAGAACCTCAAGGACGGTTCTTTTCGACAGAGGGTGTCGATCGATCTCGCCTCCGATCTGGAACATTTGGGAAAACCCGACGAGGCTCTGGCCATTCTCCGGGGTCTGGACAGCTCCAATTTGATGTCCTCGTTCAAACCCCGGGTCTGGGACCTTTCCGCCCGTATCCTCGAACATGAGGGGCATTACAGCGAAGCACTGGGATATTATAAAAAGGTATCGGATCTGGACGGAGACAGCTTTCAGGGACAGAAAGCCCAGTTCAAGATCGGCCTTCTCGAAAACCTGGCGTCGGACCCCCATTCTGCCCAGCGGGATCTCGAACGTTTTGTCGACCGCTATCCGAACAGTCCCTTCGCACCGGTCGCGCGATTCAACCTGGCGCTGACATGGAACCGTCTGGGAGACCATCAGAAGGCCTTGTCGATTCTGGAGTCGATCAAGGGAAGCTATCCCAACCAGGGGGTCGTCCTGGAGCGCATATCGGAAATCCGGAAAGAAATTCGCTCCGCCGCGAAATCGGCGACTGGCAAAGGACCGTAGGACATGGTCGATCGGACATTTGTTGATCAATTGTTGACGAATCAGGGGCCGTTGCCGTGAAAATCACCGAAACGTTCCGGTCCATCCAGGGGGAATCCCTTTATTCGGGATGGCCCTGTTTTTTTATCCGGACGACCGGATGCCCCTTGCGTTGCCGATGGTGCGATACAGCCTACTCATTTTACGGGGGAGAAGACCGGGCGGTCGACGCTCTGGTCGAAGAAGCGGTTTCGTCCGGAACATTCCTTGTCGAGATCACCGGGGGAGAACCTTTTGTCCAGCCGGAGCTTCCGGAACTGGTCCAGAAACTACTTGATCGGGGAAAGACTGTTCTGATCGAAACATCCGGAGGATTCCCGGTTCCTGACGGACTGAACCGGGACTGCCGCCTGATCGTCGACCTGAAGCCTCCCGGATCAGGAATGGATGCGTGGATGAAGCCCGAACACTTCTCGGATCTCGGACAAAGAGACGAAATCAAGGCCGTTGTGGCCGACCGAGGGGATTTTGACTGGTCGGTCCAAAAACTGGAAGAGTGGGGGGTGTGGGGTCGAGTGCCGGTAACCTTCTCTCCGGTATACGGAGAATGCGATCCTCGCGATCTGGCGAGGTGGGTTCTGGATTCCGGTTTCCCGATCCGGGTTCAGGTCCAGCTGCACAAGATTCTTTTCGATCCCTTGTTGAAGGGGGTCTGATCATGCTTGTCAGGGATCCGGACAACATCGAGAAAAAGATCGGTGGAAAAGGTTCCGTCGTGCTGGTCAGCGGGGGGATGGACAGCGCCGTGACAGGGGCCATGGCCGTTCGGGAAAGCCCGAGGGTAGCCTTTCTCCATGTTCGTTACGGAGCGCGGGCGCAGGAAAGTGAAGAAAGGGCGTTTCGAAACCTCTCCCTCCATTGGGGCGTGGATCGGAAGCGGGTCGTCGACCTCACTTCTTTAGGCTCTCTGGGAGGGTCCGCCCTGACCGACCGGTCCATCGACGTTCCTCCGGCCAACCTGGATGCCGAAGGAATTCCCTCCACTTACGTTCCGTTCCGAAATGCCCATTTTCTGTCCATCGCGACCAGCTGGTGTGAAATTCTCAGGTTCGACCGGATCTGGATCGGGGCGGTGGAAGAAGACAGTTCGGGATATCCGGATTGCCGTCGCATATTTTACGACGCTTTCGAAGAAGCCATCCGTTTGGGAACACGTCCAGGAGCGAACATCCGGATCGTGACTCCTGTCATCCATCTGAACAAGGGGGAAATCGTCGCGGAAGGGATACGCCTCGGGGTTCCATTTGAGCACACCTGGTCCTGTTACAGGGAAGGAAACAGAGCGTGCGGGCGGTGTGACAGTTGCGCTCTTCGCCTGAGAGGCTTCTCTTTGGCTGGTGTTCGGGATCCCCTGGAATACGACCCATCCGGCAATCCCTAGGATCCACTTGCCGAACGGACCGTATCGGGAGGATACTGAAAAGTCGGGAATATTTTGTCCTTATAATCATTTGAACCGCCTGACGACCGTATTTGGGCGAGAAATGGAGTGTGGGTCAGAATGGATCGTGAAAAAATGGACAAGATCGAGATCGCGTCAAAAACCGGGGATCCGCTGACCTCCGTGGCGGATGGTCTGGTCGTGGGAGTCTGGGAGGACGGACGTATGGCCCAGGACTTCCGGAAACGTCTGGACGGAGCACTCGGGGGAGAGGTTTCCCGGATTCTGGAAAACGGGGAATTCAAAGGGACATCCAACGATGTTTTCTTCCTGCCGACCATGGGAAAGCTGCCGGTTCGGTACGTGATTCTGGCGGGTCTGGGTTCCCGGGAAAAAACCACTCCGGAACTGATCCGCAGAATTTCCGGGACCGTCGCCCGGGCCGCCCGTTCCCGGAATCTCGCGTCCCTGGCGTCGACTCTGGTTTCGAACCAGGACGGCGACGCGGAGAATCTGTCGGAAGCGATCGTCGAAGGAACCCTTCTCTCCCTGTACCGGTTCGACCAGTATAAAAGCACCGACAAGGACAAGAAGGAAAAAGGAAAAAAATCAGGCCCATCATCCAGGGATTTAGCAAGCCTTCAAATTTTTTCTTCCCGTGAGGCCGAAAAGAAGGTCCGGAAAGGGATCGAATGGGCGCATGCCATCGTGCGCGGCACTTATCTTGCCCGCGATCTCGGCAACCATCCCGCCAACGTCGCCACGCCGTCCATGATTGCCCGGACGGCTTCTGTCGAATGTGAAAAACGCGGGATCCGTTTCGTCAGCTACGACCGGGAGAAGCTGGAAGAAATGGGACTCGGGGCTCTGGTCGGGGTTGCGAAGGGTTCCATGGAACCGGCGAGACTGATCCAGCTGGAATATCGCCCTTCGAAAGCGGCGAACGTCCGGCCCGTCCTACTTGTCGGGAAAACCCTGACGTTCGACAGCGGAGGGATTTCTCTCAAGCCCGCCGAAAAGATGGAGACCATGAAAGGGGATATGTCCGGAGGGGCGGCCGTTCTGGGAACCATGACGGCCATCGCGGATCTTGGTATCCCGCTGTGGGTGGTCGGGCTGATGCCGGCTACCGAAAACATGCCGTCCGGAACGGCGAACAAGCCGGGTGACGTTTTGCGTGCGTTCAATGGAAAAACGATCGAGGTGATCAACACCGATGCCGAAGGTCGCCTGATTCTGGCGGACGCCTTGTCCTGGGGGGTCAAAAAGTTCGATCCGGCTCTCGTCATTGATCTTGCGACATTAACCGGTGCGGTGACAGTGGCTCTTGGAGCCCATGCCATCGGTGTCCTGGGAAATGATCAGAAACGCATGACGGAAGTTCTGGAGACCGGGGAAAAAGTCGGAGAACGAGGCTGGCAGCTCCCCTTATTTGAGGAATACTTCGAACAGATCAAGAGTCCGATTGCCGACGTCCAGAATGTGGGCGGCCGCGGTGCCGGCACGATTACGGCCGCAGCGTTTCTCTCCCACTTCGTCGAGGGAAAACCCTGGGTGCATCTGGATATCGCGGGAACCGCCTGGGTCGAATCGGACGAGCCTTACAAGCCAAAAGGAAACGTGGGCATCGGTATTCGCCTGCTGACGCATTATCTCGGGACGCTGGCCGAAGACAAGGATCTCAGGAAACCCGAAAAGAGGGATTCCCGAAAAAAGTAGACGATCCCGAAGAGGCTTGCACCCCGGGCATGGATGTCTGGTATAATGAAAGGGTCCGGGATGGCCGGCAAGGATCAGTCTGAGCCCCGTGAAAGGGCGACTGCGACAAATCGGAAGGCTTTTCACCAGTATGAAGTGCTGGAACGATTTGAGGCGGGAATCGCTCTTTTCGGGACGGAAGTCAAGGCTTTGAGGGACGGACGGGTGAATCTCGGGGATGCCTTCGTCCGGATCGAAAACGAAGAGGCTTGGCTTTGGCAGCTTCACATCGGTCCTTACCGCGCGGCGTTCCGGGACAACCACGAGCCCATGAGGAAAAGGAGACTCCTCTTGCACAAGAAGGAGATTCTCCGGATCATGGGTCTCGTCCGTCAGAAAGGGTTGACGGTCGTTCCCCTGAGGATTTATTCCGGACATCGGGGCATGTACAAAGTCGAAATCGCCCTGGTTCGCGGAAAGACACAGGGAGACAAGAGGGAAGCCATTCGGGAACGGGAGGCTAACCGCGAAATCCAGCGGGTCTTTCGTTCCCGGCAGAAAGTTGGCCGTTAAGGGCGGCCAGCCGAGATCTCCATATCACCGAAACGTTCGATTTTCATGGGGGCGATCGGGTTCGACGGGGATGAGAAAGCAAGGACAGCATGCCGAGGTCCCAGGTCCTCGTAAAACCTTTGGGAAAAAGACAACTGCCAACGAAGAGCTGGCTCTCGCTGCTTAATCTAAACAATTAAGTGAGCGCGCCTGTCGGATTTTGCGCCTGCCCGGATCCGAAGGCGTGGAGAAGGCAGGATCGCCGAAGGAACATGTCTGGGTTCCTGAAGCTAAACCCTTACAGACTCGCTGGTGACAGGTATGCCTCTCTTTCCTGTCATTGGTCAGACTTAAACAGAGGCTAAGCATGTAGCGGTTCTTGGCGGACTGTTTCCGGACGCGGGTTCAATTCCCGCCGCCTCCACCATTTTTTATGATTATTTTTTAATGACTTACGTTATTACCCATTTTCTTCTGTCACCGTTTTGTCACCAAATGAAGCGTTTTTGCTCCCGAACTGTGATCCGATTTCATTGGCCCGGTTTCCGACAGCCGGGTCAATGGAAGGGATCCATCTTCCGTATCTTTTCCGAATCATTCCCCAATCGGCATGCCCCATTTGTTGCGCCACCCACATCGGGTTCTCTCCTGCGGAAAGCAGAAGGCTCGCATAGGTGTGTCGCGTCTGGTAGGGGTTTCGATAGGCCACGCCAGCCTTTCTCAGGACGCTGGCCCAATGGTGATTGATCTTGTTGTCCCCACTCCAGGGCTGTCTGGTAAGAGGATTGGTGAAGATGCGTCCTCCTGAAAGAAGACTGTGTTCTTTCTGGGCCTCCAGGGCCTTGCGGGCCTGATCGAGAATCTTCACCTCCCGCTTGCCTGCCTTTGTTTTTGTTTCCTTCACATGGCCCCGGATGAAGGCTCTCCGGACGCAGATCACATTGCGGCCCCAATCGATATCCCCCCACTCCAGTCCGATCAGTTCAGACGTTCTCAGTCCGCTCCAAAAAGAAAACTGGATGAGGTTTTGCAGGGGTCCTTCGCAAGCATCCAGAATTTTCCGGATTTCCTCCAGAGAAAAAGGCTCCGGCTCGCTGGTGTCGATCGAGAGACTCCGGATCCTGTCCATCGGATTTTTCTCGATAACTCCATCCTGGAAGGCGTCTCCGAGAACTCCCCGAAGGGGGGTCAGAATGTTGTTGATCCGTTTGTTCGAACATTGAAGGGTGGAGATGAAGCGCCGGATTTCCGTGGTGGTGACTTTATCCAGCGGCAATTCTCCGAAAAAGGGGATTAGGTGGTATTTCGAACAGGACCGGTAGTCCCGGAGGGTGGAAGTAGCCGTACTCTTTTCCATGTGGCCCAGCCAAGTTTCCATCGCTTCCCGGAAAGTCGGGATCCTGTTTTCCGGAATCGACTTGAAGTATTTGGACGGGTCAAAGGTCTGCTGGGCGATTTCAAGGAGGATGGTCCCCCGGAGCCGTTCGGCATATTTGAGGTTGGCCTTGGTGGGTTCAAGTTTCAGTGTTTTCTGGAAGCGTTGGCCATGCCAGTAGAAGCTGATCTGGATCCCGTTGCCGCGAACTCGAATTCCGCTCCCTCGACCCATCGTTCGTATGCCTCCAGGTTGATCAGGATATGATTGTCCGGGGCCTTCTCAAAATGGACGCCCTTGAGCCAAACTCCGGTCTGGATCTTACCACGGACCCCGGCCGGAGTGTACCCGGTCAATGCGCAGAATTTCTCGATGAGGACCCATCGGGTCGAGACAAGGGCAATCATCCTTTTAAACCTTTCCCCTCACCGAAGACTCGACGACCACCCGGCAACCGGGAACGGAGAATGCTTCCTTGAGCGCCCTGGCCATTCCGTTCAGCGCCGTCTGGTTGACTTCCAGAAGCCCGATCGGGGCCCGTCCCTGCGCGACAGCCTGGACGAGCTGGGGCAAGCTCACCACCTCGGCTTTATAGATTTTTGTGACGGAGAGCCCTTCCACTTTCGGGGCCTGCGTTTCGATCTTTGGAATCACCACCACGGGGGGAGCAATGGGAGCTTCCAGGATCGCGGCCGCCATCTCGGAATTTCCTTCCTGAGAAAGGCGCTCAGCTTCTTCGAGACGCCGGTCTTCCTCTTCCTTCCGGGCCTGCTCTTCGGCCGCTTTCCGGAGCCGGTCTTCTTCCGCCTTGCGTTTCCTCTCCTCTTCGGCGTGAAAATCCCCGATCTTCCGGTCGATGATCTTCTGGGCCTGCTCAACCGGTTCCATGACTTTCTTTTTCTGGGCCACGGCTTCCTTGTGAGCATCAAACGCTTTCCGGCAGATCGGATCGAAGGTGTTGTCAATCTCCTTCTTGATGGTTCGAAGGGTGAGTGTGAATTCAGCCGCTTCTTTGAAGGTATCCGTATCCGTGATCTGGATCCGGTCTGCCTTTGCGGGCAGAGAAAGGGCCTTTTCTTCGACTTCCACGATTTCCGCCGTTGGTGTTGTCATTTCATCTCCTTTTTGAGTTGATAGACCTTTAGGACTGAGAGCCACGTCGCCGAATCATCGATGCTCCGGTAGACTTCCACGGAATATTTCCCGTCCTTCTTAAGATGCACTCCCCAGCACTCCCAGGCCGGGATGTTGAGTTCGTACTTGACCATGAGCGCATAGGCCGCCAACTGGAGCCTATGCCAAGGCTGCGGGGGGCCGCTCTTGATGTCCAGGAGCAATGCATTGATCTTGTGGGTCTTCCCGATCCGGTCGACCGTTCCCGCGTACCCCTGCCTCGAATACAAGGACTGCTCGATATGGGAGGGGATGAACCCCGTTTCCTCCCGGAATTTTTTCCAGGCCTCCAGATACCCAAGAAGCTCTCCCGGGATGGTATCGTCCTCCATCCCGGTTTCGTCCCAGAACTGTGTCGCTCCATGAACGAGGGTCCCCCGCTCCGCATGTTCCGGCGTGAAGAAGGACGTATCGATCAGCCCGACTTCTTTCAGGATCTGGGTCACGCTCGGGATGATTTCTTCTCCCACCTGGTAGGTATGGGTTTCTGGCTCGAAGGTGAGGTCCTTCATACCTCACCGTTCTCCTGAGCATCCCCGCGCCCTTCGATCCAGGCGATGAATTCCTCGTACTGATCCTTGCGGAGCTTGTTCGAGGATTCGATGCCGAGTTCCGAAAGATGAGCCTTGATTTCGTCATTGGAGACGCCGTTTTCCCGTGCGATGGCAAAGAGCCTCTTGCGCTGCGGGTCCGAGATGTACTGATCATCGGGGGTGTGAAACGCGCCCTGATCTGGCTTTGCCCCGCTATCCTTCGCAGGACTGGCCGATCCATTGGTCTTTCCGTGGTTTCCAAGCGTCTCCGGGTCCATGTCCTCGATGTCCTGGGTGAAGATATCGCTGGCCGCCAGACACGTCAGTGTGGCATCGACCAGGGCTCTCTTCTTCGCCATCTTGAGGATGGTGTTGGCCTGGTCAGCCGGGTTCGTCCGGACCTGCTTGATCTTGTCCACCTTCCCGTATTTCTTCGAAAACTTTGTGCGTCGCTGGTCGACGGGAGTTGCCTCAAATTCCTCATCGCAGACCGCCGCTCTCCATTTGTATTTCTCCTCAAGGGAAGAACACTCCCCCACGCCGGATCCGACAAACCGTCCGTCGAAGGTATTGAGCTTGACCTTGACCCGGTATCCGATCGCGTCCTGCAGGAAGAGGGGTTCAACCTCGACCTCCGGGGCCAGACGGAAGGTCATCATCAGCTTTTCCGCGCCGGCCTTGAGCAGGGTCGGCTTGTCACCGGCTCCCGGGATCTTCCCGAAATGCTGTCCTTCCTGCATGACGGTCTTCATTACTTCCTGGATCCGGTTGACCTGGGCCCGGATATCGACCGCTGTCATCGGTGGTGCTGATCCTTGGACTTCGATTTCGGTACTCATGCGGATTCTCCTTTTCGGTAAATGGCTGGCCTCGTTTCGATGTCGCACGGACGGCAACACCCCATTTTCTGGATGAAGCTCCTTTCGTCGAAAGGACGCTGTTCGTTGCAGCCGGGACAGCGGGGTTGCCGGTATTTCATCGTGATAATTCCTTCCTTTCGAAAAGCGTCCACGTCCACATATTCTGCAAGACTCATTGTTTGACTCCTTCAAAAGTCAGGTGGGCAAGCCAAGCGGCGTCCAGCATCAGAAGGACAGCCGCGAGCAGGATGACGAACACTGCGAGCGCGAGAAAGGCAATCATCGGGACGGGAAATTCCACCGGACGCACTCTCTCCATTTCACACGTGAGACAAAGGCCAGATTCGGAGCGCGGTGCGCAGCAAGAGGGGCACACCCACACTTCGGTCCCGGGATCTTCAAATTTCTCCATCGTCAACACCTGTCCCACTTCGCCAGGAGCGCGATGAACAGCAGAATCAAAAGGCCCCTCAGAATCCGATTGGCAATCCGTTCGCTGTATAACCAGTTCAGGAAACGATGAATGCGATTCATGGAAGCCTCCGGCTCACGAGTGTCAGAAGTCCATGAGCCGCAAGAACGTGCTCCCGGATCTGCGGATCGTCGGAAGCGATGAATTGCACTTTCGCCGCTCCCAAGTGGGCGAGAGCCTCTTTGATAAGGTCTTCCGAAGGTACAGACGGCAGTTCGTTTGCCGGTTCCAAAACCAGAAAAGGGTGAGGGCTCATTGTTTCCCTCCCTCCTGGGCGCACAAACGGGTCAGAAGGGAGGCTTCAAGCGTCACCTTGTCCAGTTCTCCCTTCAGTTTTGCCGAGATGTATTTCCGGATGGCGGATGCGGGCATTCCGGTGTGTTCGGACACTTCCTCCAGGGTCTCCTTGAATTGCTTCTTCAGCTCGTTGAGTTCCGAGAGTTCTGTCATGAGCTGGTGTTCGTGCTCGGGTTTCATTTTTTCTCCTTGAGTGGATTCCCCTCCCGTCTGGGCCTCCCAGATGCCAATTGGAGTAGAGAGTTCTCCGCATGGCCATGAGGAGCGAGAGGTCTCCCCACGGGAGACCCGGAGAGGAGGGGAAACATAATTGCCGGATAAAATCCGCTAGAAATAAGTGACCGGGTTATTCCTCACCGCCCGCGGACCCTGTACCATTCCGCGATTCAAGGGCTCCTCGAGGGAGCGGTTGGAACTGGGAGAAATATAGCAAATTGCTATTAACAAATCAATAGCAAATTAATATATTGGGACAAGAGGTGGAGTGGGTAGCGGGAAGTTCCGAAAGGGAAGGTATAATCTCCGGCAAAGAATCAGTGCGGATAAAAAGCCAAAGAGGAGGAAAACGTGTCTGGAATGAGACTCTTACTTGTTCCTATTTTTCTCGTACTTTTTTCAGGATGTGCCACAACGGCCAATTACAACAAATCGGTGACCGACTGGCTGGGAAAACCGGAGAAGGATCTCTTGGCAGCATGGGGAGTGCCGACAGGAACCTTTTCGGGGAAAAAATTTCATGTGGACGAATATCTCCGGGAAGGTACCCCTACCTTTGGAGAAGCTTTTTTGGCAGGAATGGCTTCACAAAGTCATACGACTGGCTCTTTTGATGCTCAGGGAAATTTTCAATCGACGACCCAACCGGGAGTGATTTTACACTTCTCGTGTAGAACGGACTTCTTTGTTGATGATCAAGACGTTATCCAACGGGTCACTTTCCATGGAGAAGGATGCCATCGGTAATTGGCACCAGAATTTGTGCATAGACGAAAGTTTAAAGGGAAATGAGGACAAGGGGGAGGGGAAAATGATTCAAAATGATTTGTAAAATTATAATCCAGGATAGTTGACAAAAATATCCTGGGTATTTATTATTTGAATTATTATCGACAAATAAATATTCCAGGATTAAAAATTAAATGGAGGATGTAAAATGGACGACTTTGAAGAAAGACTACCAAGACCTTTGACGGGGCTCAGCAACCTGGATGATTTGATGGGAGATGGAGACACTTCAGGGAAGCCTTTTAAAGTATTTATTGGTCATAACTTAGGAAATAGAATTTTTGTTTTTACCATTCCAATGTATGAGTTTTTTAGCCTGTCTGAGGTTGCAAATGAAAGGGGGGATGATGATGACGATAGCCTGGTTGCCCAGAGACCGTTGGATGAAAATCATGCTCATAGTTTAGCTGTTTATATATTGAAAGGTTTAGTTTCTTCTGCCATTCAATGGAAGGAAAGAGGAAAAAAGCCAAAACTTTCTATCTTAGAAACCTTCAGAGACCGCCTAGGGAAACAATCTTACCTTTCCCTTCAACCGATTGTAGTCAACATCCGAGATTGTGGACCCGAAGGAAGAAGCATTGTAGGTGAAAGAATGGTTGTTAATGGGGTTGAAACGGCTGCGTATAAGATCATTCTTCAGCAGAAAGATATTCTCTGGGTAGTTGATGGACAGCACCGAAGGTATGGGATGCAAAAAGTGTTTGAGTTTTTGGACGAAGTTACGCGTAGTAGAAAATATCCCAAAAAAAAGAGCCTTTATCCACATCTTGGAGAAATTGAACTGACCTCGGAGGAAATTCAAGGATGGCAGGTGTGCATGGAAGTGGCGCGGTCGTTTTGTACTGTAACTATTGAGGGCCACCTTGGTCTTGGGATCGAGGAAGAAAGACAGTTATTCTATGATCTCAATAGTCTGGGCAAAAAGGTTCAAGCAGCTTTAGCGCTTCAATTTGATAGTTCCAATCCGGTTAATCAATACATTAAAGAAGTATTGATTGATGATGGCGACATAGGTTTAGAAATAATCGACAAAGACAAGATCGACTGGGATGATGATAAGGGAGAGATGACGAGGAAGGATCTTGTCGCAATTAATGCCATTCTTTTTTTAAACAAAACCAATATTCGACAGGCAAAACCCCTAGAAGTTGAGGAAAAAGAAGAGATAGCAACAAGGTTTTGGAAGACCATCATCCAGATTCCAGGATTTGGGAAGTCAGGGGCTAAAGCTACTACTGTCGCTGGTCAACCTGTGGTTCTCAAAGCTTTGGCCAAGTTGACATATCAGTTTGGCTTTTCTCGATCCGCTGATCCAGAAATACTTGAGAAATTCCTGAATGAAATTCTCACGATTGATTTCTCTCACTCCAACCCCATGTGGAGATACTACGATCTGACTGAATCTGAGCGACAGCAGTTTAACCTTTCAAACCTGAGCAGCTATCTGCCTTCTGAGACGGAAGGAGCCAACAGGGATCTTGGAAAGTATGATAAAAATGCAGGTGTGATGAGATTTGGAGCGAAACACAATGATATCTCTCCAATTATTGGAGACATGATCCGCTGGAAGCTTGGGTTACCGAACAGAAACGAAGAAAAAGAATCTTAAAACTTTCCTTAAAAACGTTAGAAAAATGTGGCACGCATCGGGTTTTAAATCCCGGTGCGTGTTTTTTAGTGATACTTTAAACATTAACAGGCATCTCATCCCATGTTCGGCCGAGAAGTAATCTCCCCGTCTTCTTCTTTTGAACTCCTCCCCATTGCTTGAAGAAAAATGGAACTCTGGATTCCTGGCATTGCTCTAAGATTTCGAGAACCCACTCTTCTTTCATGGGTCTCGAGCCAGGCCCGGATTCTCCTCCAACAATCACCCAATCAATATCGCTGAGGTCAAGGTTTGGAATCGGCCCCAAAAGGGGTTCAATCGACAGGAACTTGATCTTAGCCCTCGTTTTGCGAAGGTCATTCACCCTGGAAAGATAATCCCTATTTTCGATACTTACACCCATCCAAATGTTTTCGGTCCAGTTGAGTTCTGAGCTTATTGTGGCAAGCCTATCGGCCCTCTTTGTCAGAATCTGGAAGGTGTGCCAGTGGGCCTGATTCATTATTTGAAAAGTGTTCTTTATGAATTCGTCAGGGATTTCTTGAAGAAAGAGATCGCTCATAGAATTCACGAAAACGACTTGAGGTTTTTTCCAAGAAAGGGGAAGGGTAAGGGAATCAGGGTGAAGGGTCGGAGCGAAACCATTACGATATTTGGCAACACCCATTTCCTTAAGACGTGCGGCCATTCTTTCAGCATAGCAGTTTTTGCATCCTGGACTGATCTTGGTGCATCCAGTAACGGGGTTCCAGGTAGAGTTTGTCCATTCGATAGCAGAATCAGTAGACATGACATCTCCTCCTAGAAGTCAACAGAAATCGACCAAAGTATTTTCCGAAAACGAATTTTTTCTTCGCGTTTTTCCGTCCGATGTGGTCGGTCTCACAAAAATTTTATTCTCCTCTTCGGCTATCTTCAAGGCTTTGATCATATGCTTTCGAAGAAAAATTGTCTCATCTTCCACATATTGTTGAATGGTTCTAGAAGGGACACAAGTACATCCACCAAATTTTTGTAAGATATCGGATTGCAGACTTCTGATCTTTTGTTCAAGGTCGAAATCTCGAAAGATCGACTGTTTTCTATGGGAAGCATCGGAAAAAGAAAAGTCTCCATTTTCGTCGATTCTCCACATGGCCTCTTTCATCTTTATGTGACCTAATCTGTGGTTGCTGGCAAAAAAAAGAAAAAATTGTGTACGATCTTGTTTGTTTTTCATCTCAAAAGGAAGAACAAATTTGGCTACACCTCTTAAACGGTCTTCATACATATTTCTCAAAGAAATTACTCGATTTTCAGAATGAATGATCGAATGAGTATCGTCAGATCCCAATAATGCATAAATATGAGAACGAATTCCATCTTCGGGATGTTCAAGCCATCGATTGATGGAGTCAACCATGAAGTTAATGAAAACTTCACATCTTTCAAAAGAAAGGAGTCTTTGAATGAGGCTGAAAGGAACATCCTTGAATCCGAAAGGGTCTATAAAGGCAAATATAGGGGACGGTGTGAAACTATTTCTTTCGAGATAATCCAAAATTGAAGATAGAATATTGGCAAAGCTTTCATTTTTGATCGATATTTCAAAGGAGGGCGGAAATTTTAATTCAGCGATCTCATTCTTGAGATATTGGAATCTTTCTTTATTTTCTTCGACGAATTGGAATAAAATTTTCGACGAGATACCGGATTTAATTGCGATATCCAGTGCAATCAAGGGAGAGCCGGGTTCGCCATGGAGATATCTTCCAGGCCCCCCAAATCCATCAATAAACCCAACCTTCAGGTTGTTCCTTCCTAAGATCTGAAACCAGGCCTTCAGGTATTCAGAGAGAATGGCATGTTTTGCTTTGGTGTGAGGCTCTATCTCCCATAAAGGAGGGGAAGGAGTGGGCATAGAGAACTCCTTTCGATGGATTGATTCCATACCAAAATCGATCATGGATTTTCATGCGATCCAAACCAGTGCTGCATGTTCGAAGCCCGCTTGTTCAAGTCCCAAAGGCTGCCCACCGGCTCCCGTACAGATTTCAAGTGAAGAGAACATTGTTTCTTCAGTATTAAAAATATAATAAATATTATTAATTAAGACATTAAAATCCGTAAGGGGCAGCGTATATCCGAATACCAATTGCAGATTGATATTCGTTCCGTATATTTATAAATGGAATCTTTTGAAGACTTTGATTGTAAGGCCATGGGTCTCTAATGAAAAGGTACTCAATATAAGGTATCCCCCCCTTCATCTTATAAACGGCGTTATAAACGGCGCCAGTAATCACTACTGCATGTCCTATCGTTGAGTTTGCCGGTTTCAATCCCAAGATAACAGGAACATTATTTTGTAAATCAATAAGAACTTGGCGCCAGGATGGCTCTTGATATGAATGGATTAAGATCGGTTTTCTATCATTGTTCCACCGCCATTTATTTAGAACAAATGCTATTTGGTTTGGAAAGCCAGGCAAATTTGCTAGGGTTCCAAATGTTTCGTAGACAATCTGAGATTGTTTAATAGGGATATGTAAAAGATTTAAGGAAACTTGAATAGAAGCTGCCCAACACCAATTCGATTCGAGTTGGCGTCCAAGATCAGATGGATGAGCCCAATAATTTACATAATCAGAAGTGAAACCAACAAAATATTCATTGTAGCTTACAGGCTTAATGATTGCCCAAGCATTCTTTGGGAAAAAGGAAAGAGTGGAGAAAAGGAGAATTATAAGAAGGGTCCGAATAACTTGTTGCATTAAAGCCTCCTTTTTGATGGGAACTTAACTTCAATTCCTCCCGGGTCTCAGCATCGGCTGCATCGATCCATCTGTCGCTCCGGTAGCATACCCCAGGATCCTCGCGATCCAGTATTTCCTTTAGAGGGATGGAAGCGGGTGGACCATCTCGGTGAGCTTCTCCGCAAGATCCTCCCTGGAGAACCGGTTTTGGGGCGAACGGGATCCGTCATTAGGTCGACCAATTTCCGAAAGGAAAATTCGCTTGGGGTCACTTTTTCTGTTTTGGAAGAAGTGTTATGTCCCAAATATTTCTAAAAAGTCCATCAATATGTTCAAAAAGATCTGGTTTGATAGGGGCGCCCATCGGATCAAGAATGAAATGGATTCCTTCTCTACGAGCAAGCTTAGCCGCCGGAACAAAATCGCTATCCCCAGAGATCAGAATAATCTGGTCGACAAGTTTTTTGAGAGTTAGAGAAGCAATATCCAGGCCGATCTTCATATCGACCCCTTTTTGGCGAAAATCCAAAACCACATCGTCTTCTGTTAGTTGATCGAATGTAATTTTATGACTGAAAAGTTCTTTCAGCTTTTGGGATTTAATAGTCCATTGAGGGTTTTCTCCATCAAGCGATCCTCGTCTGATGGCAAGATTAACGCTATTCAAGAGATGTTGGTGAAATTGGGTGCGAAAAATGTAAAGTTCACTTTTTGAAAGATCTATGGATTGCTTGTTAATGGGGTTATGAAATTTTTTATTGAGGGGAGGGCAATCGTAATAAAGAATTCGATAGATATCTTTAGGATTTTCGTGATTGACATATTTGGTAAGCAGAGAGTCGCATCCTCGGACTAAAATAGAGGCTGTCTGCTCGGGGGTAAGAGGACCACAGATTTTCCGGATTCTTTTAAGGAAGAATGCCCCATCCACAAGAATTGCGGCGCGCATCACAAATCTCCGGACATAATAAAAAAACCTCCGGTTTCGGCCTCTCCCGGATGTTGGGAGAACTTACTAACGGAGGTGAATGGAATTAGGGTATCTCGATTGATGGAAGTTGTCAAGGTTCCTCCTCCTCATGGTTCCAGTCTTTCGTTCTACCAGTTTGGCGGCTTAGAATTCTCCGTTATGGTGGGGTGCGTCTTCTAGTTTAGTCACTAAGAAAAACGTGCTCCGCTTTTACCCTTTTTTACTTTCCTACTTTTTCTTGATCCACCCAATGATCAATCTCTTTTTTGATCTCGTCATCATAAAAGCCGTTCTCAATATTTGATTTCACAGCAATGCCGGCAGAAAGACGGTCATTGACCAGGAGCAGACAGGATTCGAAAATACGACAAAACGTGTAGCTATTCATGGTCATCGGTTTGATGCCGGACAATTCAAGAACAGAATTGAGACGATTTAACAAAGTAACAATGATTTCCAATGGCCCCCCTTATTTCGCGCTTTGGTGAGGAGGAATTTCGATTTTCCCCCACGCTGCTATTGCTTCAGCCTCGGGTCGTCCGATGCGATGCAAAGGGCATCCATACTTCGGACCGTCTCAGTGGTAGCCAATTTTTTTGCACCCGGAGACAATCTTGGTGAGTGTTCCTCTCTTTGGTTAAATTCGACGTTTTTTTCTCCTTGATTCTCACACTCTTTGGCAGTATCGCCGCTCCCTACCTGGCTCCATTGGGCTATTGGGGTCTTAGTGAAAGTGAGAATATCGCTTGCAGGGGGCTCCATCAAATACCATCCGCATAAAAGTATTCCCGAGAAAATTTCAAGAAATCTTCTTTTCGACATTCATTTCACCTCCCTCCCCACCCAACGCACTGTTCCACAGATAGTGAAATTTTTAGTCACTAAACCTCCCCTTCTCTCTGAACAACTTTCCCCACGATATTCAGATGTGCTGCTTCCTCCGGTGAATAGTATTCGTCCGGGTAACTAGCCTTATCGGGGTTGTCGGAAGAAATCTTTATTCTTCCGTCTGCCGTCCGGTGGACCCTCTTGGCCCGGAGGCCTTCGCCCGGGAAAAGTAGCACATACACTTTCCCGGACTGGAATTCCTTGTCGGCCATATTCACCAGAAGCACATCTCCGTCGCCGATCTTGGGTTCCATGGAATGCCCCGAGGCCTCGACGACGCAGAGATCTTCCTCGCGCCAGCCGTTCTTTTTGATCCAGTCTTTCCGGAATGCATGGGTCTTGGAGATCTCGACGTGATCTCCGTTGTGATATCCACCTCCGGCCGAGATCTTGGCCTCGTACCGGGGGATGAAGGCGTATTTTTCGGTGGGGAAGGGGTTCTCTCCATGGATTTCCAAGGTGGGAGTCTTTGAATCACTCTTCGAAGCATCGGCTGGGTTGAATTGGATTTGAGGAAAATCCATCCATCCATTTTCTAGAGAAAAAGCCTCTTCAATTTTCCTTGCTGTTTTGTATCCCATCGGCCTTCTTCGCGAGACCAACTGATACATATATGCAGGGGAAACACCTACTCTTCTCCCCATTTCGGCTTGGCTATTACCACACCGTGTTTCAAGTAATTGCATTAAGTTAGAATATCTTGTCTCCTTGATGTCCATCGGGGAATCGTAGCATCTTGCTAAATTTCTTGCATCTTCCTTTTTGCTATTGAAAACATAATAGCGTTTTGCTATATTCCCCTCCATGAAACTCATAGAATACCTCCGAAAATTTGGGTCAAAAGAACTCGCCATAAAAGTAGGGACTTCTCGTGCCTACCTTTCTCAAATTGCCCATGCGCACCGTCAGGCTGGTCCTCAAATGGCACTCCGAATAGAAGAAGCCTCAGATGGATTGGTAACCGTATCCGAATTGCGACCAGATCTCTCTGCTCTTTTTGAGTCCGAGAAATCCGCCTCATGACCACGCTAAAGGGGTGTAGCAGGGAAGAAAAGGAAAAAGAGTTCGGGGGAATTTCAGGAGGAGGGAAAAATGCTTGATTTTCAGAGCCATCAACAATCGTTCGAGGATTATGTGCTTTCCGTGGTGGGGAATTGCTTAGTCGAGGGAGTGAGAGGGGACATAGACGATCTGAAGGGCCTCGCGTCAGAAGTGACGGAAGCCCTTCTGGAGAGCCGGAAGATCCTTAATGCTTCGAGGGATTCTGATACATCTCGATGAGGCCCGAATAAAGACCGGCCACAAATTGTGATACGGCCTCTCCATCCTGCCTTCCCCCGATTGGTGAAATCTGGGAGAAGAGACCGGCGCGGATGATTTCGTGAAGAGTGTCGTGAGCAAGTTTTTGGATTGTTCCAGTGGTTTCATTCACGAAGGACCTCCTTGATAAGGGGTAAGTGTTGGAAAACAGCCAAAACCAATCTACCACAACCATGGAAGGTCCTTCGCCAATGAAAAACCCGGAGCCGATCGAAAACAGGGTGGGAGGGTGGCAGAAACCAACTCTCTCCATGAGAGACCTCCTGCAAGAATTCCGAGCCAAGGAAGGGGAAAGAGAAAGAGAAGATTTTGTGATCGAACTCATTACGGCCCTTATCGTAGCGAACTATCGGAAAACTTCATGACCTCCGACCCGCTCTACCAAAAGAACCTGGAGCTGATCGAGGACCGCCTGGTCCAGTACGGCCCAAGGAAGAACCTTGCCCGCGAAGTCGGTGTCTCGGACAGCCAATTGTCGAAGCTCCTGAACGGGGATCTCCGGCAATACGCCCGGATTCTCGCTGCGCTCAAACTCGAAATCGCCCCCCAGGAATATCTCAAGGCCCTCAAAACCATCGTGCAGAAGGAGATCCGGCCATGATCCGTATTTTCGTCCCTGGACAGCCGGTCGCAAAAGGTCGACCCCGCTTCACCAAAGCAGGTCATTGTTTTACGCCAAAGAAAACTTCCGATTACGAAGGCAAGATGGCTCTTTTCGGGAGTCAGGCCATGACCGGAAAGCCTCCCCTCGAATCCCCCCTCCACGTCGACCTGCTGATTATCCTTCCGATTCCTTCTTCCTGGTCCCGACGCAAGAAATCCGAGGCTTTGGGCTGCAGGCTTCTGCCGGCAGGCAGAAAGGACCTCGACAACTTCGTGAAGACGCTCGACGGGCTGAACGGAATCGTCTGGAAGGATGACGGCCAGATCTGCTCGCTCAACGCCCGGAAGGTCTACGGGGAGATCCCGGGGCTTCATATCGTCATTCAGGAAATGGATTCATGCCAGGCAGCCGGGTGATGCCCGTACAGCGTCCGATGCAAAAGCCTTTCCGTGACTCTCGCACGGAAGGGGCCCGGCTTCTTTTCTCACGAGAGGAGATTCAGAAATGAGAGCACGGAACCTTAAGCCCGGATTTTTCAAGAACGAGGATCTTGCGGAATTGCCCTTTGAAGGTCGACTCCTTTTTGCCGGATTATGGTGTCTTGCAGACAGGGAAGGACGCCTCGAGGACCGTCCCAAGCGGATCAAGGCTGAGATTTTCGCATTTGACTCGGTGGACGTGGATAAACTCTTGTCCCAGCTTGCGTCTTTCGGATTCATCCTCAGGTATGAAGTCCAGGGTTCAAGGTTCATCGAAATACCTTCCTTCCTCCTCCATCAGAATCCTCATTGGAAGGAAAACCCCAGTATCATCCCCCCTTCATTGACCCAAAAACCCAAGGCTTCGCATTCATTCATAGATGATGAAACCCAGGGTTTTAGGTCCGATGATAGACCAAAAAACCCTGGACAAGCCCAAGGCAAGTCTAGGGTTTCACCTTCTATGAATGAGGGTAAAACCGGGCTGAATCCCCATTCTCTGAATCCTGAATCCAGTAATACCCCCCCTACCCCCCTACCCCAATCCGTCGATCAACCGGGGAAGAATCCGGCGCAACAGTACGCGCCTGAGTTCGAGGCCTTTTGGAGGGAATATCCGCGAAAGATCGGGAAAGGGGCAGCCTACAAATCGTGGGGAAAGCTCAAGCCTCCGCTCAGGGACTGTCTCTTGGCGCTCAAATGGCAGAAGAAATCGGACCAGTGGACGAAAGATCAAGGCCGGTTCATCCCTCATCCGGCCACTTGGCTCAATCAGCGCCGGTGGGAAGATGAAAAACCCATAGACCCGCTCGATGCCTGGGCGATGGAGGGGTAAATGACAAAGCTGGAATTCAAACAACAACTCGACCGGCTCTCGCTCGCCTTCGAAAAGAAAATGTCCACAGACTTGATGGACCTCTGGTGGGAAGAATGCCGAACTTTTCCGCTCGAATCTGTCCGTAAGGCAGCCCAGCACTTTCTAGAATCGGACCAGAAGACTTTCCCTCGCATCGGCGAGTTCAAGACGGCTCTTCGCGGGGCCAGCGAACGCCGGACACCGGAAGGAACGCAAACCCTCCCCTTCTCGTGTCCCCGTTGCTCCCACGGCTTCTGCTCCGTCAAACGGTTTTCAGGGGATCGCAAGCATTCCTTCGCCTTCCGTTGCTCATGTCCGGCAGGTGATGGCTATCCCGGCTTGCCTCTCGTTCCCTCCGACGAACGAACCCTCAAAGAATCCCAGGAGCGGCCCAATTACCCGGTTCCCTCTCCTCCAGAGCAACGGAGGATCACGCAGGAATTCTTCGACACCCTCGAGGAAATCCCTTTCTAACCCAGGAGAATCCCATGACTCTGAAACTTCACCAGGAAATTCCAATCGTCGGCAACTCCACCCCCAAATGCGTGTTCCAGGCCAAAACCCCAAAGGGCTTTGTTTGCGTCATCGCCGATCACATTGCCGAAGCTGCCGCCGTCCTGCACGCGAAAGGCTTTGAGGTGGGCCTTATCCAGAGCGTGGGAGAGCTGGTTGAGTAAAAAAACGCCTTCCAAGCGAAAACGGCTGAATCCCATGCAGGAGCGCTTTGCCGTGCTCTACGCGCTTACGGGGAATGTGACCCAGGCCGCAAAAGAAGCCGGTTATTCCCCCAAAACGGCGTATCGTCAAGGGCATGATCTCCTCAAAAGACCTCATGTGCTTGCGCGCGCGAATCTGGAAGCCGAGCGGTTGGTCGCACAGGTACGCCTCGAATTCGCTCCTCTCGCGCTCAAAGCCCGGCTCAAACTGGAAGCCATCATCGACAATGGCGCGATCAAGAATATGGCGACACTGCAGGCAATCAACACGGCCCTCGAGTACGCTGGTCTCAAACCGGCTCAGAAATCCGAAGTGTCAGGACCAGACGGTCAACCCCTCACTCTCGGGGTCGTGGCCATTCCAGCGAAAGCCAAGTCTATCGAGGAGTGGGTCAAGAACCGGGAGGAACGGAGGGCTCTGGCCGAGAGAACCGTCATCGATGCAGACGGCAAGTGAACCGCTCGTCTGGGTTCCCCAGGACGGTCCTCAGCGGGATCTCCTCGAATGTCCGATCCCGGACGTGTTTTTCGGAGGAGCCCGGGGAGGTGGAAAATCCGATGCTCTCCTCGGAGACTGGCTGGCGCATGCCGATGCTTACGGGAAGCACGCGAAGGGAATTCTGTTCCGCCAGAGCATGCCGGAACTCGAGGAGTTGCAGGGAAGGGCTTTGCAGATCTTTCCGGCGATCGGCGGCGAATGGAGAGCGGGTCCGCGCACGTGGTTTTTCCGGAACAAGGCCAGCCTCAAGATGCGCTGGCTCGAACGGGTCGAGGACGCCAACAAGTATCAGGGCCATGCGTACACCTGGATCGGGATCGATGAATGCGGGAATTATCCCACCCCCGAAGCGATCGACCGGCTCCGGGCGACCATGCGGTCGGCTCATGGTGTTCCCTGCTTCCTGCGGCTCACCGGCAACCCAGGTGGCGTGGGTCACGAATGGCTCAAGGAACGCTATATCAAGCCGGCCGTGCCCGGTCAGCCTTTCTGGTCGGAAGCCCAGAAGACCTGGCGCGTGTATATTCCCTCGCGCCTCCAGGACAACCGGATCCTCATGGAGGCCGATCCCGGCTATGTGGATCGGCTCTATGCCTCCGGTCCTTCCTGGCTGGTCAAGGCGTGGCTCGAGGGGGATTGGGACGTGTCTGTTTCGGGCAAGCTCTTCCTGAGGTCCTGGTGGCAGTTCTACTCGGTCGTCCCGGATCTTCTGGCGATCTTCCAGGTGTGGGACACCGGGGTCAAGGACCGGGAGGACAACGACCCTTCCGCCTGTCTCACGATCGGCCTCCACCGCGTGGGATGGTATCTCCTGGATGCTTGGAAAGAACGGGTGGAATATCCCGAGCTCGAACATCAGGTGCCGATTCAGTTCGCCAAGTGGCGTGCGGCTGGGTGTTCCCAGATTCTGATCGAGGATGCCTCTTCCGGTGCATCGCTCATCCAGAGCCTTCGGAAATCAGGACGGCTCCCCATCAAGCCGGTGCGCCACAAGAACAAGATCCAGCCTGCGTATGCCATCAGTCCGCTGGTGGAATCGGGACGCGTCTTTCTCCCGCAGGACGGCCGATGGACCAGCGCCTTCATCGAGGAGTTCGCCCTGTTCCCCAACGGTCCGCATGACGAGTGGGTGGACTGCCTGACCTTCGGGATTCTGGACGGGCCCAAGGTTGAGTCGGCGATTCCTCCAAAACCGCAAGAGCCGGTGAGCTATCTTCCGCCAAACAAGAGGCGCGGAAGGGCTCTCCCGGATGATGACGATATTCGATGGGGAGGGGGAAGAAAGTGAAAAAAAGTGTGACAATCGGGGACAGTTTGTTCCTCTCGGTCGTGATCGCCAATTATCTAAGAGCGTCAAGAGGTAAGACGGATTTGAAAGAAGTCTACAAGGTGTGCGCCTACCTCGACGAGAGGGTGCAGGAAAAGTCCTTTCAGGCGTTCAGAAAGGCGTATTACCGGGCCAAGAAAGAATTCCACGGAGTGTCCCTCTCTGTCACATAATGTCACAAGATAATCCTTGTAAGTCCATATCCAGACTGATATTTCTCAGGCATGGACACTCTCACCGAAGACCAGATCGTCCAGCGGGTCAACGACTGGATCTCAGAACAGGCCTACACGCAGGAGTCTTTTCTCGAGCGTGAAGAGGACGCTCTTGCGCGTTACCTCGGGGGCCGTCCCAAAGCCAATCCCGATTCCCCCTGGGAAGGATCCTCCGATCTCGATATCGGGGGGGCTCTGACCCTCTCGCACGTCGAGTCGATCCACTCCCGCACGTTGTATGCCCTTCAGCGCTCCGTTCCCTTCGTCCAGGTCAAGTCGAAAAATCAGGACCTGGCAGACCAAGCCGAATGCTACCTCCGGCACGTTCTCGATCACGAAACGGGCTTTCTCCGGTTTGCGTCCAGGTGGATCCGCCCGGCTCTTGTGGGAGGATGCCGACGCGCCAAGGCCGTCTGGGAAAAGGAAGTTCAACGGGTGGGAGAAACGCACCGCTTCACGCTGCCCCCGGGAATCCGTGGAACCGACCTTGAAGAACCGGCGATCCGAGCCTTCCTGCTCGAGCGCCTGAAAAACCGCTTCGGGGAATTCACGATCCGGGAGAAATCCGATACCCACTGGACAATCCGGTTCGACCGGGACGGCGAAGAGGTCACCGGAGATCTCCGCTACCGGCTGGTGGGAGACCGGATCGATGCGACCGTCGAATGGCCGGACGTGACCTTCGAAGGCGTCCGGTATAGTGCCGTCAAGCCCGAGGATTTCTGGAAAAGCCCCGGAACCATCCAGGAGTGCCGCTACGTGATCCACCGGGTGTGGATGACTTGGCCGGAGATCGTGAGCCGCGCCCAGGACGGCATTTACGACCTCGATCTTGAGGCCGACTACTCCGAGTTCAAGCAATACGCCACCGACCCGATCGTCCAAACCGAAGGAGGCGTCGATCTGGTCGAGCAGAGACGCCAGGCGGCCGGTGTCTCGACCATGATTCTGGGATGGGAATACTTCGAGATCCTGGAATGCTACGTCCTCGATTTCTGGGACGGAAAGGACTATCTCGAGGACCGGCTGATCACGATCTTCCGGGGACCCGGAAAGATTCTGAGAAACGAGCTCCGGTCTTCGGCCGGATATCCGATGCGGCCCTTCTCGGAAATCATCGTCCAGCCGATTCCCGATATGGACTCCTACGGTCTGGGCATTCCCACGATCATCGGTCCGCTCGCCGACGAAGAGACAGCCGTCCACAACCTCATGATGGATTCGGCGACTCTCCAGGCGGTTCCACCCACCTTCTACGATGAAACGGCCGGCCTCAAGAACGAGAAGATGAAGATCGCTCCCGGCCGGTTAATCCCGCTTTCCTCTCCGAACGGCAATATCGGCAATGCGGTCTACATGCCGAACTATGCGGCCAATCTGGGGCCGATCGCCGGTCTCCAGAACCGCATCGACACCATCATGCAGTCGGTCGACGGGGTGAGCGACACGCAACTGGCGCAGGCTCCCAAGAGCAAAACGCTGGGCCAGAGCACTCTTGTCCAGGACGAGATCAATATCCGCTTCCAGGCGATCTGGGACAACATCGTCGGAAACATGGAGGAGATGTCCGGTCTCGCGGGGCTGATAGCCATTACGGCCGCTCTCTATCAGCGGTTCGGAAAGCCCATGGAGATCGAGGCGGTCACCGGCGAGTATTCGGAGGTCTCCTTTCCCGATGCTCTGAAATACTCCCTCAAGATCACGGCCAACATCAACAAGATCAACCAGAACGCCCAGGTCGCCAAAGCGCGGGGAGTCGTCCAGACCCTCATGAACCCCATGCTCATGCAGCTGGGGCTCGTGAACCCACAGACCCTTTACCACGCCCTCAAGAATCTCCTCGAAGCCATGGATGTGGATAACTGGGAGGACTTCCTGGCCGAGCCTCCGCAGGAAAAAATGGCGTCCGTCAATCCGGACAAGGAAAACCTCGAAATGCTCCCGGGCCATATCGTTCCGGTTCACCCAGCCGACGACGACCAGGCGCATATCGTGTCGCACGTGAAATTTCTGGAAGAGCTTCGGGCCGAACCGGGACTCTGCCAGAACGCAGCGGTCTACGTGGAGCACATCAAGCGCCACCGCAAGCAGGAGCAGATGAAGGCCCAGCAGCAGATGCAACAGGCCGACATGGGCAACGGCGTTCCCGGTGGGCCAGCTGGTTCCCCGATCGCCAACACGCCGGTTCCCGGTGGAGCTCCTTCCATGCCGAATGGTGCGGCAGGGGCCGGAGCGGTGCCCAATGCGTAGGCCCATGAACCTGGAGGAATGCGCGGCTCTCTATTCGCTCTTTCAGCATCCCGGCATGAGGGTCCTGAAGCAGCGGATCTCCGATTCCGTTTCGGACGAGCTGATGCCCGGCCTCCGGACAGGAGGAAAAGACGCTTACGACCGGATGGTAGGGCGCATGGAAGGTGCGGAAGGCGTGCTGGCCCTAATGGACCGGCTCAAGGATGAAGCGATAGCCAAAACGAAGGAGTCATGATGGGCGCTTTGGACGGAAACCAGACCAACGGCAAAGGAACCAACTTCGATGCGGGAGGTGTATCGACCCTTGGGCCGCTGAGCGGCTCCACTGTGGAGGGAGGAAACGGTCAGGCCAACCAGGTGGTCCTCGAAGGGGCCTCTGCGGGGAATCCTCCTCAGATCGTCGCCCAGGGATCGGATGCCCATATCGATCTGCAGTTGCTCGCCAAGGGTGGAGGAGGCATTCGACTCGGGGCTGGTTCCAACTCGATCTATGACACCTACGTCGAATCTTTGAACCTCACTCCGGCCTCTGTCCCGGCCAATACCTCGGAGGAGCAGATCTTCCCGGATAACGGGACCGCAAACGTTGGGGATGTCCTGATCGGCAATTGGCAGGAGGCTCTTCCTGCCGGGATCAGTATCGGGAATATCCGGGTGAGTTCTGCCGGGCATATCGGCGTGACCTTTGTGAACTCGACGGCCGCCGCCATCACACCGGCCGCCGGGACCCTCAAGATCCTCGGGTTTACGGTCTAAGGAGGATGCATGGCCAAGCTTTCGAAGAAGAGACGGAGTTCGTTGCCGAAGAAAGACTTCGCCGGGCCGGGACGCTCGTATCCGGTGGAGGACAGGGCCCACGCGAGAGCGGCCGAAATGGAGGCCGGGATCGCCTGGAAGAAAGGCCGCATGTCGGGCGGAGAGAAAAACCGGATCGACCGCAAGGCGCGTCGAGTCCTGAAGGGAGGGAAGCCGTAATGGAATCCGCACTCGAAAAGATCAAGAACCTCAAAAAGGGTGGCAAGAAAGCGAACAAAAAGCTCGTCAAAAAGAAGGATGACCTCAAGGCCGGAGGCAAAAAGGCCAACAAGACACTCGAACGGGAAAAGAAACCGTCCAAGAAGCTGATGGACGCCATCCGGAAGGGATAACCGGTCCGTTTCACCATTCACCATCGGGAGCCCACCCGTAAAAGGCAAGGAGGACGTATGCGACCCGTCATCGCGCAAGAGGAAGAGGAACTGGAATATCTGGAATGGCTCAAGACCGAGTATGTGCCCATCTCGGGGGGCGACGAGTCGGCTGGATCCGATGATTCGGGATCCGGAGATGCGGAAGGAAACGCAGACGCAGGCTCCGAAGGAACAGGCGACGGAAGCTCTCAGAACTCCGGCGAAGAAGAACCAAAAGACGACAAGGGCGTTCCGCTCAAGAATCGTCTGGAAGAAGAGCGACGGAAGCGGGAGAAGGCGGAACGGCAGCTTGCCGAAGAAAAAGCGGCCGCCCGGGCACGCCAGGAAGAATGGGAGCGCCAGCAGGCGGCAATACGAAAGCCGGACGGGAACGGGGAGCCGGAAGAGGATCTGGATACCCTGGCGATCACGGATCCGGCGCGCTATCGGGAACTTGTTGCCCAGGACGCGGCCAAAAGAGCTACGGAATCCGTGCGGAAGGAAATCGCCGAACGGGAACGAGCCAAGGAGGCGCAAGTCACCTTCGAGCGCCTCAAGGATCAGTTCGACGAGCTGGCGGATTCGGAGTCCGACTTCTACCGGGAAGTGGACAAGGAATATACCGACCGGCTGAAGAGGTATGGCCTGCAGTTCGATGCCAGGACGCTCGAGGATGTGGTGCAGCTGATCGCTTATCGAAGACAGAAAAAACCGGCACAGAGATCGACCGAACGTCCTCCGGTGGGGGAAACGGGACATCCCAGAGAGACGGGCGCCCGGAACACGAAGATCACGGATGGGTCCAAGAAGCTGGCCAAGGCGCTGGGATTCTCGGAAAAGCGTCTGCAGTCGGCTTTCAGCCGGGATCTGTCCGGCGAGATCGGAACGGGAACCCGAGGATAACCCCAACCCACGAAGGAGGAAGCGCAAATGAACAAGATCATGGTCAATGGATGCAAAAAGAAGGACGGCAACGTCCGGCGCTTTGTCACGGCCAACGAGTTTGAGGACTGGCGGGAAAACGGATGGGAGCGGGATCCGGACGGCAAAGCCATCCCGGATCAGGTCGTCGACCAGCTGATTCCCGTCCGCATGAGCGAGGAAGCTTATCGCCGGTATCAGCGGGAACACATGGGAGGCCGCCAGACGGAGCTTCAGGAAAGGAACCTCAATCGCAAACTGAAAGATTCCGATGCTCCGGACGGATACGGCGAGGAAAAGGTGTCTCTCGGAAAAGTGGCATCCCGGGAGGAAGCCGAAGAAGTGGAACGCAAGGCGGCTGAGAAACGGCAGCGGGGCAAGCCCACTGTCGTGGCGATGTCGTAACGCCCTGAAAAGGGACCATTCAAGGAGGATGAAAGAAAATGAACATTCCGATTCTGCCCCCGCAACCTGAGATCGATGAGGCGTCCCATGTGGTCCAGATCGCTCCGACCAGCGGAGATTCCTTTTCTCCACACGATTTCGTGAAGCTGGCGGGAGGCGAGCTTGTTCCCTCAGCCAGTGCGGACCCCTCGGTTTTCGGGCTCTCCCTCTCCGAATACCCGGACCCCTCGGGAAAGCTCAACCAGTCGGTCATTCCAGTTCTTCGGGCCCGGGCTGGCCAGCGCCTATGGATGAACGTCTCGGGGGCCGTGCTCGCCCAGACTCATCTGGGAGCCCAGTTCGGTCTGGTCATCACAAACGGAGTGGCCATGGTGGATCTCACCAACACCACGGAGAAAGTCTTCGAAATCATCGAGATCGGGGTGCAGGCCGGAGTTCTTCCGAACGGCGGAATCGGGGACGCGAATGCCCGGGTTCTGGTCGAAATTCTTTCATCCGCTGTGGCCTGAGTTGCCATAGCCTTGCAGGAGGTCCTTGAAGCATGAATATCAATCAATTCCCCTGGGAAGTGTACCCGGCCCTCCGGGACGTGATCTACGAAGAGTACGACGCGAACGCGCTGATCTACCCCAAGCTCACCGTTTCGGACGGAACGGACAAGTATTACGAGGAAGAGACCACGGAAGTCGGCATCGGCCTGTTCTCCGAAACCGGCGACGGGGAAGACTACCACGAGGACACGAACTTCCAGGGATTCTATACGCGGTACAACCTGGCCAAGTTCACCTCCTATTTCCGGGTGTCCGAAGACCTGATGGAGTTCGAACGCTACAACACCATGGGGCGAAGGTCCCGGGATATGGGAAACAAGGCCAACGTGACCGAGGACACTCTGGTCCATCTGATTTACAACAACGGATTCACGACGAACCTTTCCGATGGTCAGCCCCTGTTCTCGGTGAACCATCCGGGCTATCCCGGCTCCGGGAACAAGTTTGCCAACGTTCTGGCCACACAGAGCGCCCTCTGCTACACCTCCTTCAACTCGGTGCTGACGGCCATCAAGCGGCAGACAGACGAACGGGGAACTCTCATCCGCATGCGGCCGTCCAAGCTGGTGGTTGCTCCGGAAAACGAACTGACCGCACGCGAAATCCTGAAATCGGCCGGACGACCCGACACGGCAGACCGGGCCGACAACGAACTCAAGAAAATGGCAGGCGGGATCGAGCTGATCGTGGATCCCTACCTCAACAGCCCGTCCATGTGGTTCATCATCTGCGACCGCTTCTTCGTCAAAGCCTTCACCCACGGCGGTCTTACCACCAAGACCAAAGAGGATCCCTTCAATGGGGACTGGATGGTCTTCGGGCGCTTCTACATCGCCTACGGGGCGTCTTCTCCCTGGGGCGTCTTCGCGGGCTCGGCCTAAAGGAGGTTCCCTGTGGGACTTGCCAGCCATTTTGGGCCCGTCAAACTCATTCCCAAGGCCTCGATTTCGGGGTCTGGGGGGCTTTCTGGAGATTTTCTGGATGCAGACGGGAAAAGCATTATCGGCGACATCACCGGAGGACTCATCAACGGTGCCGAAAAAATCACTCTCTGGATCGTGGTATCCGCCGTTAGCGGTACGTTGGGAATTCTGGCGGACAGTTCCCCGGACGGAGCTCATGCCACTTCCAGCGGAGCGGTTGGGTCCAAGACCGGGATAACGGCTCCCGGAACGTACCAGATCAATTACAACAACACCCCCATCAGCATGCTCAAGCTCGGCTGGACTTTGGGGAGTGCGACAGACACGGCAACGATCGACGGGATCTGGTTCGAAGGATCTCTGGCTTAACAATGGAGCGCGGGCATGTATTCGACCTTTCAGAGCTGCTATCAGGAAGTTTTGAATCGCACGCGCTCTCTCCCGCAGCAGAGCTATCTCTCTCCCCTCAAGAATGCCGTCAATGCCGTCTACCAGGAGTTGTGCTCCTGGCGTGAGTGGCCCTTCCTCCAGAAGACGGGACGGCTGACTCTTGTCGCTCCCGTCAATTCCGGGACGCTTTCCGGAACGGCCGGCGGAAACCAGCTTTCCGGAACCGGAACCGCTTTCACGCTGGACATGGTCGGCTGGTATCTCCGGTATGGAGCGGACAACGCCCTTTATGAAATCACGGGCGTCGATCCGGTCGGTCAAGTCCTGACCGTCTCCCCAAGCCTCTCGTTGACCGGCGTCGCTTTGGACTATTCGGTCTTTCCCTTTTCCTATCAGCTCCCATCGGACTTCCGGATGCCGGAGCCGATCACGGCGTTTCAGCTGTCTCCGAAGATGCGGTTCGTGGGAACGCGGGAACTGCAATCGGACCTGATCAACACGCGGTTCGGCAACCCGGACAGATGGAGCATCGCGTACCGGAGTTCGGCTCCCCAGACCCCCCAGATGGTCTTCTTCCCGTTTCCGTCCCAGCCCATCGTGGTGCAGTTTCTCTACCTGCCCCAGCTTCCGGACCTCCAGGGTAATTCGGATCCGATCCTGATTCCGTCGAATTACCGGAGGGCCATCATCGAGGGGGCCATGGCGATCTTTTACCGGGACGTGCTCGACGATCCAGCCAGGGCCCAGATCTCCAAAGCCGAATACATCCAGATCCGGAACCAGATGTGTACCGATTACGGCCTCTGGGATGACCAGCCTCAACTTCGTCCGGCGAGCTTTCGCGGTCTTCAGAGACGCTTTGGCACGGATGCCGTGATCGAGCGGATGGTCTGGAGGGTCTGATGCCGACCGCTTCTCTCCGCAAAAACATCACCCTGGACTTTGGCAAGTTTGGTCTCGATACCCGGCTTCCGCCGATCGCTCCCCAGGTATTGGGGTTCAACAAGGCCACCAATATCTACTTCACGGTGCGGGCGTCGTTCAAAAGTCGCCCGGGCCACCAATGGTTCGGGCCGGATTTCCCTTCCTCCGATCCCATCGATGGCCTTTTCGATTTCTGGGTGGATGGTCAAAGCGAATACGTTCTTGTCGTCCAGGGGGGCATCGTTTGGGTCTACAACTCCGGCTCGAACACGTGGACGCAGATTTCGGTCTCCAATCCGACCGTGGCGCCCACCCTTTCGTTTTCCTCCAGCGCGGGAACCCTCGTTGCCGGGACATACACCTATGCGGTGACGGCTCTGAACGGACAGGGGGAAACGCTGGCCTCTCCCGCTGTCTCCATCACCACCACGGCGACGGGAGAAGTCGTTCTGAACTGGAAGGCGGTTCCCGGAGCCACCTCTTATAACGTCTATGGCCGGGTGGCCGGAAACCTCGGGCTCCTTGGAAACTCGACCGGAACTTCTTTCACGGACAGCGGTTCGGCCACGCCCGGAGTGGCTCCTCCTGCGGTCGATACGGCCATGCTCCACACCGGGCTTCCCGTGAACTTTGCCGTTCTCCAGCGCAAGGTGGTTTTCGGGAACGGGACCGACCACAACTACATCTATGACGGAACCACCCTTTCGGATCTCACGATCACGAACGGGGCCTACAATCTGACCCCCTGCTCCTATTTTCTGACCCACAACAACCGGATCTATGCGGCAGGTTCCTCGGTCCATCCATCGACCCTCTACTGGTGCGCCGTGGACAATCCGGGAAACTGGACGGCTCCGGACGATGCCGGAAACGTCCAGGTGGAAGGTGGGAGAGATGTCATTACCGGGCTGGGATCCTTCGGTTCGGATGTCTGGATCTTCAAGGGTCCGAAATATGGCGCGATCTTCGTTCTTTCCGGGACGAGCTACGACAACTTTGCCCTCCAGCCAGCCTATCGGGGCATGTTCGGTTACCACCGGAGCATCGTCAATGTCGGGAACGATCTGCTCTTCCAGGGCCCGGACGGGATCTATTCGCTGGCCCACATGATGCAGACCGGAGGAAACCTCCAGACCTCCCGAATCTCGGAAAACGTCCAGTCCCTTTTTCAGGCCCTCCCGGCCTCCATGCTCGGGGCCGGATGCGCCGTCTATTACGAGCCGGAAAACATCGTCGTGTTCTACCTCTCCAAAGGAGGGGTCCATCTCGACTATGCCCTGGTGGTGAGCCCTCCCGATCCTCTCGACATCAACATCTACGGGTTCGGCTCGGAGCAGTACAAATACCGGTGGGCCTCCTGGAATCTTCCTCCCTCCGATGTGGCCGCGTATCAGATCTCCTCTACCAACGTCAAAGGGGTCCTGACCGGTCAGATCGACACCAACGGGAACCGGCGTCTCTCCATCTGGAACTGGACCTCGGGGACGGATGCGGACGGCACTCAGGTTACGGGCGTGCTCAGCCTCCCTTTCCTCTCGCTGGGACACCTGCTCCGGGAAAAACTTTTGCGTCATCTTGCGGTGGCTTATTTTTCCACCGGGGAAATTGCGGCCACGCTGACCATGAAGAACGGGTCGACCTGGCCGGTCACCTTCCCTCCGGTCTCGCAACAGGACTGGCCGGATGTGCCCACAGCCGACACGTGGCCCGATGTGCCGACTGGAACGATCTGGCCAGCCGGTGAAACCCCGATCCTGAACAATGTCCCGATCGGCGGGAGTTCCACGGCGTTTTCCCTGTCCCTCTCGAATATGGGGGGAGTCATGGAGGTTTTCGTGTTCGAACTGTTCTATCTCTTCGGAGGCTGGAATGAGAATTGAGGTAACCCGATGATTTCGCCGTCTTCCGCTCTGGCATTGATCGCACCTGGGGACTCCATGGATATCACGCAGGTCCATGCGGAACTGGCATGGATCGAATCCCGCGCCCTCGATGCCGGGAATTCCCAGGGCGACACCATGGCAGGGCCTTTGACCGTTCCGGGGCTTGTCCTGGGAGGAGTAAGCGTTTCCACAAACGGGATGTTCTACTTCGGGCCCGATACGGGATCAACGAATTCCCTGACCGTTACGACCTCTTTCCCGTCCGCTCTCGCCAAAGGGCAGGTGATCGCCGTCAAAGTGGCCAACACCAACACGGGAAGCGCCACCCTCAACATCAACAGTCTGGGGGCCAATACCATCCTGCAAGGAGGGGTTCCGCTTTCAGGGGGAGAGCTTCCGGCCAAGGGATGGGTCCTTCTCGAATTTGACGGCACGTACTGGAACGTCATCGGGATGGCGCCGGGAGGATCTCCGAATGTGGATGTGAGGATGTACGCCTTTCCGTCCGGGACCCGGCTCCTTTTTCAGCAATCCTCGGTCCCTCCCGGGTGGACGCAGGACACGGGGATCCAGAACGATTCCCTTCTCCGGGTGGTGAGCGGGGCCGGAGGGGGAGTCTACGCCGGATCGGGAGTATCGACAATCCTGAGAGGGGGAGCCTCAACTGACGATCATACTCTTTCCATTACGGAAATGCCGTCCCACAACCATGGCGTCAATGATCCGGGCCATAATCATTATTTCCCAAACACTTCCATAAGTGGTTCAAACGGCAATAGTGTGAATTGTAACGTCGGTGGGGGCGGCTCTGTTATGGCAAATGTGAATACTACCTTTAATAACACTGGAATCTCCATTCAAAATACAGGCGGAGGAGCCGGGCATCTTCACTCTCTTTCCGAACTCAATATCAATTCTCTGGACATTATAGTGGGGGTGAAAAACTGATGAAGAAGCCGGAAAAACAAACCCCGCTGTGCCCTCTGATCCAGTCGGAATGCGTGGAGGAGGGGTGCAAGTTCTTCCTCGAGATGGAGCGCCGGAACATTGCGACAGGGTCTGCGGAGAAATACCGGGAGTGCGCGTTCATCGTCCAGATCGGCGTTCTTTCAGAGAATTCTATGGCGATCAACCGGATGGTCGAATCGATGGGATCTTTCCGTGACCACACGGTGGACGCCATCCGTAACCATTCCTTGGCCATGGCCATCCACCTGGACAAGGGATTCGGGAACGTCAAAGCGATAGAGGAGAAGAAAGAATGAGCGCGGCATTTTTGGGGGGATTGGGAGCGGGGGTCGGATCCGGAGTCAGCTTTGGAGGAAACTTCGGGGGGCAATCCGGAACCCAAACATCATCCGGAACCACCAGCACCAAAGGAACCTCTTCCGGGTCCAAAACATCGTCGCAATCGATTGCCCCGATGTCGGGAACGGAAAAGGGGCTCATGGGGAATCTGGCCGGATATGGGCCGAACTCTGCCAATCCTTGGACCACCTTTGGAGGATCCGGCCTGGCAAACCTCTATTCGGGCGGCATGCAGCCGACCAAGGCCCAGAAGAGCGGTCTTGGGGCCATCCGGCAGTCGCAGCTTGCCGCCGACCAACAGGGGCTGAATTTTTCGATGTTCGGCCCAGGGGGCTGGATGAACCAGATCAACAACCAGATGGCCGACCGGGGGATGACCAACTCGTCCGTGGATACGATGGCTCAGACCGGAGCGGTGGAAAACGCCCAGAACCTGATGAATCAGGACGTGCAGGCCGCCAACCAGCAATACCAGCAGGGGATGCTCGACCTTCCATTTCAGAACGCCCATGTTTTGTCAGGGCTGGCATCACTCGGCCTCAATGTCTCCGGGCAAAACGCCGGAGTCATGCAAGGGCTGTTGGGCCTCCTGACTCAGAGGGACATGGCGAACGCGACCCAGACAGGAAACTTCAATACAAACACGAACCAGACCCAGAACTACAACAACACGACAAGTTTCAATTCCGGTTCTTCCGGATTCAAGTTCAGTCTGTAGGAGAGAAAAAGTGGGAATGCTGTCATCGCTAGAACGAGGAATGGATACGGCTGGAAGGGTTTTGGGACTGCCCGTGGTCTCTCCCCTTCTTGAACTTCCGCAGTATATCCATAACCAGAATCAGAAGGCCGCGACCGAAGCCGCTCTCCAGACATACGAACGCAACGCCGGAGATCAGGGGGCTCCGGCCCACTCCTCCCCGACCTTGCAACGAAGCCTGGTTTATCCTCTCGCACAACCGGGCCCCCAAGGAGGGGGGCTCCAGATGGCGGCCAACGGAGCCGATCCCGTCTTCCCGGCCAATTTTCATACTGGCCAGATGCTTCCCAGACCGACCGGAAATGAGGTTCCACAAGGAGCGCAGATCGCCCAGGGACCTCCCCAGATGGTGGCCAAAGTCGGAGGAAGCGTGACGGTTCCCGCACGTCCATCGGCCTCGAAGTTGTTTCTGGATAACTTGAACAAGATCCATTCGCCAGAATCGATGGCGCTTCTGCAAAAACAGGATCCGAACCAGTACAGAAAGATCAAAGCATGGCGCGGGATCGCCAACTTCGATCAGGGGAATACTGCCGGCGCCATGGCGGATCTCGTAGACGCAGGGCTTCCCGCCACATCCGCGATCGCCATCCTGCAGGAACAGAAAAACCAGAAGGCCATGGGGCAGTTCGGACAGACCCTCCAGACCCTCATGCAAGGGAGTAGGTCTCGGGGAGGTACGTCGCCCTCTTCTGCGAGCGTTGCTTCCCCCGGACAAGCATCCTCCCCACCCCAAGCGGGGCCACCACAAGGGGTGCCAACAGGAATGCCTCAAGGGACCCCTCCTCCTTCGTATCCGATGGCTCAAGATGGAATGCCTCTGACAAAGCAGGAATTTATGCAGAAATCCTTCAAGGCTCTCCAGACTGTGCCCCCTGCGCAGCGCAATGCCGCCTTTCAGCAGGTCCAGCAAATGGCGTCCACGCTTCCGGATCGCAAAGAGATTGGTCCATTTCTCGCACAAAAGGCCCTCCCGGCTTTTGAGGAAGGACTCGGGACCGCAAAAACTCAAGCGGATGTGAACGGATTGATCTCCAGACAGCTTCAGAGTCTCCCTGTCGCGGCTCGAGATCCTTTTCTGAAGTCGATCAATCCTCTTCTCCAGAACTGGCAAAAAGGACTCGCTACCCAGCAGAAGGAAAGCACCCTGACAGGTCCGGCCCTCGACCTTGCGGCCAAACAATACCTGGCGACTGGCACAATGCCTTCCTTCGGAATGCAGGGCCAGAAACAGAAGGAAGCGGTGATGAATCGGGCGGCCCAACTTCAACAAGCAGAAGGTCTGACTCCGGACGATGTGGTCTTCAACCAGAATGAAATCAAGGCAGGACGTCAGGCCTTGGGGCAGATCGCCAAGTCCCAGGGAATGATCATGCAGTACGAGGATACAGCCTACAAGAATGCTGATCTCGCCCTCAAGGCTGCGGACAAGGTAGACCGAACCGGAGCCCCTGTCTTCAACCGATGGCTTATGGCCGGAAGAAGCGCTGTTGGCGGGAGTCCGGATGTCGCCCGGTTCAATGCGGCCAACCAGACCTTTGTGAACGAGTACGCCAAGGTCATGTCGGGAGGATACGGAGCCTCTGCCACTTCCGATTCGGCCCGGCAGGAAGCCCTCTCCATGCTCAATACGGCTCAGACACCCGAGCAGTACAGGGCTGTTGTCGATCAGCTCAAAAAGGAGATGAACAACCGGATGGAGGCCATGCGCCACACGCGCACTTTTCTGGAAGATCAGATTCGAAAAGCCATTTCCGGAAAAAAGGGAGGGGCCGCATCGGCTAAAAAACTTCCTGCAGGTGCGATTTCCGGAACCTTCCGTGGACAAAAGGGCTATCTCCTGAACGGCCGATTCTACGCACAGGAGGCCCAATGAGCGGAGTTGTCCTGACTCCCGATCAGTTGAAGGAGTTCAAGCCGGATTCAGGGGTCAAACTCACTGCGTCCGACATGAAGGATTTTGTTCCGGAAAATGGAAACCGGGCGACTTCTTCCCCTCCGTCCCCACCCAAATCCCGCTCCTGGTCCGATGTCCCGAAGGAGGCCCTGAAAAACGCTGTTCCCTCCCTCGGAAAGACGGCCGAAAACATCGGGTCGGCTCTTCTTCATCCTGTGGACTCTATTGAATCAACGGTGCGGGGATTGTCCGGGGGTCTCGATCTCTTCCTGAAAGCCATGGATCTCCATCCCTCCAAACTCTACCGCGATCCGGGGGAATACCAGAAGGATGTGGCTGTGGCCCGGTCCCTTCTCCATCATCTCTCCGGCCGTTACGGGTCGGAAGAAGCGATCAAGAACACTCTGGCCACGGATCCGGCCGGTGCCCTTCTGGATGCATCCGCTCTCCTGTCCCCGGCTTCAGGTCTCCTTCGAAAAGCCGGATTGCCAGGGGCGGCGGAAATCGCCGAGAAAGTCACGCAGGCTCCGGTGGCCTTGGCCGCAAAAGGGGTCAAGGCCGCAGGAAAGGTAGCCGGAAAGGGAATGGCCCAAACCCTCGGACGCATGACGGGAACCAGTGCGGAATCTGTTGCAGCGTCCCTTAAAGGAATGCCGGGATTTTTGAGGCAGATGAGAGGGACCGGAGCGACGGAGGAAGAAATCTCCAATGCGGGGGTCCAGAGGCTTTCCCGGTTGAAAGGGGAAAACAGCGACGCCTATGAAAAGGATCTGGAAGCCATTGGCAATTCTCCTCTCTCGACGGACCCCTTCGTCAAGAAATATGTGGACAAGATGAAAAAGGAGCGCGTCTCGTCCGTGGCGGGAAAGAACCTGGATTTCTCCAATTCGAGCCTTGGCCCGAAGGGTCCTTCTCAGCTTCAGGAGGCCCACAAGCTCTTCCGGAAAGCCTGGAATGCCAAAAACATGGGTTTTCAGGACGTGGTTGTCATGAAGCATCAATTGCAGAACCTTCTCGACGAGACGCCCTACAAGAGCCGCGCGCGAGCGGTCATGACGCATATTGTCAAAGCTGTGGATGATGTTTTGAAGCAGCATCCTTCCTACGCAAAGCTGACAGCGGACTATCAGCGGCGCAAGCGTGTGATCGATCAGATGGAAAAGGCGTTTTCGCTGACCACCGACAAGAAGAGACTCAATACCCGGACCATCCTCACCAAGATGCAGACCATCGGCAGAAGTCACAGCCAATACGGGAGAGATCTTGTGGGGAAATTCGATCCTTCCGGGAATCTGCAGGCGCAAATGTATGGCCTCGAAATGAAGCCCTGGTTCCGGAGGGGAATGGAAGCGCCTCTTCTTTGGGGGGAAGGAGGTGCGGCCGCCACTGGTGCTCTTTCACATTCCGCCGCTTTGCCGGGAACCGGATTGGGTCTCATTGGATTGTCTTCACCGCGCCTGGTGGGGGAAGCAGGAAATCTTCTCGGGAAGACGGCGCGGGGGGCATCCGCCCTGGCCGAACGATCCCGTCTCCCGGCATCGGGTCTTTTGGCCCTGCTCGAAGAGCAAGGAGCGGTTGCCAATGGCCAGTAAGCCGCTTCGAATCGCGTTCCTGACAAAGGACGGGACCTATCTTCCTTTCGCCATCCGTTGTCTGATCGAGGGCTGCGAAGTGAGGGCGATCTGGACGAAACCCCGAAAAAGCCGGATCGGGGTCGGGATGGTGGATGAACTCCCTCTCGGAAAACTTGCTTCCTGGAAGCCGGATGCGGTGGTGGTCGACTGTACGGGCATGGGGAAGATCGCCGACCGTCTCCGGAAGATCGGTCTCCCCGTGTACGGGGGGTCTGAAATCGCCGACTTCCTGGAATACGAGCGAGACAAAGTGCTGGACCTGCTGAAAAACGCAGGGATCGCGGTTCCGGAGACCTACTCCACCCGGAATGTTTCCCAGGCGATCGCGCACGTCAAAAAGACCGGCGAATCTTTTGTCATCAAGCTCGATGGGGAGAAAGGAGCGGGATCCTCCCTCACGTATGTGGGAGATGGTCCGGAAGACGTGATCGAAATGCTGGAAACCTATTCCGGCAAGATCGGGGGAGCCCTGATCAACCTCCAGACAAAAGTCCGGGGGGTGGAGATCAGTACGGAGGGATTTTTCGACGGCAAGAAGTTTCTCGATGGATTCTGGAACCACACCCTCGAGCGCAAGAAATTCATGAACGGCGATATCGGCCCCAACACCGGGTGTGCCGGAGATGTCCTCTGGTGGACCGAATCCAACAAGGTGATCGAGCAGGGAATCCGAAAGCTCGAACCGATCCTCGGAAAGCTCGGATTCTATGGCCAGATCGACTTGAACACGATCGTCGAGCGGATCTTGCCCATGAACCCGGGCGATAAGGGAGCGACATTCAAGGTCTGGGGCCTCGAACTGACCCCACGTTTTGGCATCAATGCCTCCGTCACTCTCATGCAGTTGACGGATCAGCCCATGGCCCGGTTCTTTGTCGAGGCTGCACATCACCAAGTCCGGGAGATCAAGAAGGCCAAGGGATATGCCTGTTCCGTGACGCTTTCCATTCCACCTTTTCCCAACAAGACGGCCGAAATTCCATCAAAGGATATTCCTTGCCTTTTCGATCTTGAGATCCTTTCCCGCGTGAACCCGCTCGATATGTGGTGGAACGGGGATCATTTCGAGAGCGCGGGAGATGGCGGATGGATCTGCTCTCCGGCCGGAACCGGGGCCACCGTTCGGGAAGCCCGGTATGATGCCTATTCCGTGGTCGACCGGATCAACCTTCCCAACAAGCAATACCGGACGGATATCGGGGACAAGGCGGAAGAGGACATCAAGACCCTCGAACGATGGGGGATGCTGTGAAGTCGTCCATGCGCCTGCAGGAAGTGGCCGATGTGGGAGTGCTCTCTCCGCACGTGGGAGACAGCCTCGTTTTCAACGGAAAGGCCTGGCAGAACCGGTCTTCCATCAATCCCGGGAACGCAGGGTCTTTCAACACCTTCTTCGCTCCCCAGAAGCTCCTCGTCTATTACGGGTATCCCATCGCCTTCCAGAATCTCTGGGACGTGCAGGAAATCATCACCCGCATTTCCAAATGGGATATCTGGGTGTGCGGAGCCGGTTACGAGAACCCGAACGATTCCAACTATTCCACCACGACGAAGATCATTGCCGGGGTCCGGGCCCTTGGGACCAAGGTCTACGGATATGTGACCATCGGTGGGCCTCCTTTGGCCACGCTTTCCCAGATCCAGCAGAACGTAACGTGGTGGGCCAATATCGGAGTCGACGGGATCTTTTTCGACAGTGCGGGATTCGATTTCTCCGGGGTGACGCGGGAGCTCCAGATCGGGGCCAAACAGGCCGCTCAATCCTACAATCTTCCGGTTGCCTGGAACGCCTACTACTTCGAGCATGTGGCGGCCGACAACATCACGCAGGTGACGTGGCCTTCTTCGGCCTCCCGTTATCAGGAATTTCAGACGGCCAATCCCAACAATCTCGTCCTTCCCCGCGATAGCGGGGACGTGTATGTTTTCGAGGACTTCGGGTGCGACTCCAATGGGGTCAATGCGTCCAATCCCTCGAACTCGAATATGGATGATCTCCAGTTCCACCAGAAAGCGATGCAGGTGGTGTGGGGTCAGCCACAGGTCATCTTCGGCCAGTCTTCCATCCCTCCGGATCCTCCTCTGGCAGAATTCGAAGTGTGGGCCATCGTGACATTACCCGTCACCGACAATACGGGACAGTCTCCCAATTTCTCGATTCTGGGAAATCTTCAGACCGTCCAGGAGATTGTCGAGTATTTCTGGGCCTGTGCCTACCTCTATGTGAACACCGGAAAGCTCACGGCTCCATACATCACGGCTGTCTGCATCTCGGGGTCCAATTACGGCGCGTGGGGATATTCCATCGAAACGCCGAGGATGCTTCTGGCCGATGTTCTCCTGGGGGGATTTGTGCTCGATTCGATGCCGAGCGCGGATTATGGCCATCATACCTTCACGCGGCAGATCGGCCCCCAGGCGACCCTCGAAGTGGTGACCAATCTGGCGCTTCCTCCCAACCCCCCGGCCCTCGCGGTGACGTCCGGGAATCTTCCGGCAGGAACCTACTACTACAAGATCACGCGGAGTTCCTCGTACGGGGAGACACTCCCGAGCACCGAGGTTTCCATCACCCTGACGGCCCCGGGGGGAGTGCGGATCGATTGGGGGAACACCTCGGCCAGTGGATGGGAAAAGTCTTTCACGGTCTATGGGCGGTCGAGCGGATCCGAGGGATATCTCCAGAATGTCCAGGTGGTCAATGCCACTCACTGGGTCGATGACGGCTCCGTGACGCCGACCGGAAGCGTCCCCACCCAGAACACGGCCTATGAGTTTGTGCCCCGGTTCAGCAATCTCTTCTTCACCGGCATCACCCAGGCGACGGAAGCCCAGGGAGGCTACGCCCTTGTGGGAGGCAATCCCAACCAGGCCTTCCAGGTCGGAACGGCGTCGAGCCAGACGGATGCCGTTCCTTTGGGGCAAGCCCAATCCGATTTTGCCCCCAAAGGCGGCTCTCCATCGGAAACGTTCGAAGCGGCAAATGCCAGTCCCGGGACGCAGGAGGTCGTTCCGATCGCGCAGGGGGATGCCCGGTACGCGGCCATAGGTGGCAATCCCTCCCAGGTCTTCCAGGCAGCGAATTCGGGTTCCGGGACGCAGCAGGTGGTCCCGCGTTCTCAGGCCGATTCCCTCTATGTTCCCTTGAGTGATCTTCCCCTTTCGATTGCGGATGGAGGGACCGGTGCGACAACGGCGGCCGCCGCGCTCTCGAATCTGGGGGGAATTACCGAAACGCAGGCCAACACACTTTACCCTTCCCTGACCGGATCCCTTTCCACTTCCTCGCCGGTCAGCGGAACGGTCTACCGGAACACCACTGGGCAGCCCATCACGATCCTGATGTCGGTAACTTATAACCCGACTTCGACAGAAGCGGCAACGATGACCCCGGCTCTTGGAAGCACATCCACTCCGGGAAGTCTTCCGGACGAATCGGAACCGGCAGGATCCGTTGTGGGGAAAGCTCACAGTTATTTCCTTCGGGTTCCGGCCGGTTGGTATTACAGCTTCACGACCGTCAACGCAACTCTGGGCACCGCCCAGATTATTCAGGGATAGGAGGATGGATAAAACGATGGACCAGGGGACATCCACCTATACGCTGTGGGCAAACGTGGGAGGGTGGCTTCTCGCCTTCTTTTTAGGAAAGAAAGCGCTGGGCGACAGGGACAAAAGACTGGACGACATGGAGGGCTGGCAAAAAGAACATCTTCATGACCATCCGAACATGAAAGAGCTCTTGCGGATGCACCAGGAGAATCGGGAAGTGAACCAGCAAATCTTGACGGCTTTGCAAAAACATCAGGAAGTGCATCGGGAAGACTTTCTTCTCATTAACCATCGGCTCGACAACCTGAACTTCAAGGAGAAGAAATGAAGCTGTCTGTGCAAGGGCTCAAGTTCATTCAGAACCAGGAAGGTCTTCGGCTATCTCCCTATCAGGATGTGGCCGGGAACTGGACGATCGGATACGGACACCTCATGACGGATGAAGAGATTTCCAAATGGCCTCCCGGGTCTTCCATCACCGAAGGGACAGCCCTCCTTCTCCTCGAGGCCGATGTGGAAGAGGCCGAGAACGAGGTCAATCAATTAGTCCATGTCCCCCTTTCTCAGAGCCAGTTCGACGCCCTGGTGGATTTCGTGTTCAACCTGGGGGGAGGAGCCCTTGAGCGTTCGACTCTTCTCGAGGACCTGAACGATGGACGCTACAACGCGGCGGCCGCCCAGATTCCCCTTTGGGACCATGCGGGGGGTCGGGTGGTGAAAGACCTCGAGCTCCGGCGCTTTGCCGAACAGCGGATGTTTTTGCAGGAGAGCGCATGAATGGGATTCTGGCGCTCATGGTGGGCCTGGCTCTGCTCTTTTGCATCCGGGCCAACAATATCAACAAGGAGAGATGAGATGAGTGGAATCGTAACCGAAACGGAAACCCTCGCGGACAAGGCCGAGGATTGGGTGGAAAAGGAAGCCGGACTGATCGAGCACCGGATTATGACGACAAAGGTGTATCACAGCGCGGAGCATATTGCTGCCACGATTGACAAGTGGTTTGAGAGCGCCACAGCTTCGCTCGATACCGAGACGGCCAAGTACTACGGCGAAGCGACCACCCTGATCAAGGGGCTCTTCAAATGAAATGGCTCAAGGACATTCTGACCGAACGTGACGGAGAGACCTTTGAACTCTCGGCCGTTTTAGCGGCGTTCACGGTCGTGGGTTTTGTGGCCATGTCCGTCTGGAAAATGTGGGAGACGCGCCAGTTCGATCCGGTGAGCTATGGAACAGGAGCCTCGGCCATCATCGGTGGCGGAGGCCTCTCCCGGCTTTTCAAGGGGAAGGTGGGAGATTACACGACGACATTTCCCCGGCGTCCGGGCTTCGGTCCTGAAGGAGGGAACCCGTCATGATGTTCTTTCTGGCGAACTGGCAACGGATCCTGGTAGCAGTCGGGATCCTGGCTGCCCTGGGATGGATCGGTTGGGACCGTTGGAGGCTCGACTACTACGAGGCGTGGACCCACCATTATGAAGCCGTCCAGAAGCGGAATGGTGAGGCGATCACCGCTCAGAACCGGGCGATCCGGCTGATGTGGCTCCGGGAAAAGACCTCAGAGGTGAAGGCGAAGAAAGCAGAGGTTACTGCGGAGAAGATCCTGCAAACGGCAATTAGGATCAGTCAAGTACCCATCAAGTTCCCAAGTCATTCGGATTGCGATAAAGATGTCACGGAAACCTTTCAAAAAGTCCGGAGGATCAAGTGACTAACATTCTTCCTTTCTCTCAGTTTGAAAGGGACCTCCCGCAACTCGTGGAACGATGTGATAAGGAAAAGGGAACTATCAAGGGAGTGCTCGTTCTCTTTGAGTATGAAAACGGGGACACCGATGCCCATTCTTATGGAAACCCGGACATTCGAATGATGATCGGAGAAATGTCGGGTGTGGAGCATCGGTTCTGGGAAGCGGTCCAGCAAATCCAGAAAGAGGAAGGAAGGTCATGAAGGCAACGTGGTTGATCCTCCTCTTTATCTCCCTTCTGATGGTCGGTCTGATTCTCACCGGCTGCACTCCTGTTTATGTCGATCGAAAGGTCGAGGTTCCGATCACGATTCCCTGCAAGATTCTTCTCCCCAAACTGGCAACGTTGCCATCGGATGAGCCGATGCCAGCAGGCCTCTCGGTCAAACAGAAGCGGGACTGGATGCTGTCGGCATTGTATCGGGATATTGTTTTGCAGAAGGGAGAGATCGACTCTTTAGAAAAAATTGTGACGAGTTGCCAGTGAGTGGAATAAGGGAGAAAAACAGTGAAATAGGGTCTTCGGCATTTTTCCTCCTGGCATAATTGTGAAGGGATAAAACAATGGAAAAATGCATCTTGCGGTTAAAGGAAGTAATCCAAATAACTGGCTTGTCCCGTTCAACCATTTATAAACTGATTAGCTCCGGAAAATTTCCCAAGCCTTTGAAACTATCCCTCCGATCATCCGGATGGCTTATGTCGGATATCGATGATTGGATTCAGTCTCGAGTGGAGGCCCGAGAGCAAAGCACTCATAACCCAGGAAGGTCATAAAATCCTGTCACCATTTTGTCACCATTCCATGAATCATTTACGTTGATATGGGGTCATATGATCAGGCTGGAAGCCTTGAAAACAGGGACAGTCGGGAACATGGTTGCGGGTTCAATTCCCGCCGCCTCCACCATTTGATGATTCTGTACCATCCGAGAAAGTCCAGTAAGTGAATCAAGCCCGCGTAAAACCGGGCTTTTTTCATGTCTTCTTGTCCCAAATGCCACTTACGAACACGGTGATACAAAATGCGAATGCCAAGAACAAACTGTTCAAGCCGAGAGAATCCAGTAAGTGAATCAAGCCCTTTCTTGAGGCCCGTTCGACCCCCAGATCTTCTGGAGAGAAGGACGAGACGAAATTTTCCTGGATGTCCTTTATCCAGATCTCCGCGGCAGCGTTTTTCCTCGCTGTTCGGGGAGAAGTCCCTTCCTGGGGAGGGCCAGGAGAGGCATAGACCCGTTCTTTCGTGATTTCTTCTTCGGAGAACGCGATGATAACGGACTCCGGCTCGCAGACTGTCCCACCCCTTTTTTGGCGGGAAAACCGGAGACGGGTGATCTCTTTCAGGGCTTTCTCCAGGATCTTTTATTCCAATCGTGATCTGCTGGAAGTGATACAACCTTCACCGAATCAAAAACAGCATCAAATGCTCATTTGAGGAAAGTTGCTTGATCTCTTCCACTCTACTGCTTTATTTTATTATCTCCGCTTAAAATAAAATAACAGCAAATCGAATTTTAGGTTCGAGGAAGATTAGGATGAAGCGAGCGCTCCAAGGCAAGTACGTGGCTATCTCGACGGTGGGAGAGAAGGCTCAGGCTTTCATTCCTGCACCGCTGCCGCCACGTCCTCCTATTGAATGGACGTCGGATCTCCGCAGCAAGTTCGATCAGGCGCTGCTGGCGCTCGGGAGGCTGGATAGTGTATCGACCTTGCTTCCCGGTACCTCGCTGTTCCTTTACATGTATGTCCGCAAGGAAGCGTTGCTCTCTTCCATGATCGAAGGGACCCGGTCATCCTTGTCGGATCTGCTTTTGTTCGAACTGGACCAGGAACCCGGTGTTCCGCTGGATGACGTGAGGGAAGTCGTCAACTATGTGGCCGCCCTCGACCACGGTCTGCACATGCTGGAGAAAGGATTGCCGCTGTCGATGCGGTTGATCCGGGAGATTCATGGTGTACTGCTTGCCAAGGGCCGGGGAAACCACCAGACTCCGGGAGAGTTCCGGCGCAGCCAGAACTGGATCGGCGGCACTCGGCCGGGCAACGCGGCTTTCGTTCCCCCTCCGGCGGACGCGGTGATGGAATCCATGAACAAGCTTGAGCTCTTTCTCCACGACCAGCCGTCGGCGACTCCGGTTTTGCTCAAAGCAGCGCTGGCCCATGTGCAGTTCGAGACGATCCATCCCTTTCTGGACGGTAACGGACGTCTGGGGCGTCTGCTGATCACGCTGCTGTTGTGCGAGCAAAAAGTGTTGAAGGAGCCGATGCTCTACCTCAGCCTTTACTTCAAG
>DAIEST010000189.1 GCA_027346125.1 Leptospirillum sp.
TGCTTTTCCCTGAGTTTTCTGGAAAGAAACTGGCGGTACTGGGGGGAAATCCCTTCCGGCCTGTTGGAAAACAGGACGATGACGGTCGGTGCGATCTGGATCTGTGTGGCGTAGAAGATGCGGACTGCCCAATTCTTGAGCCGGGGAGGCGGAGAGGTTTCCACGATCGGAAGGATCAGCGCGTTCAGTTCCGATGTCGGAACCCGGGTGTAATACCATTTCCGGACAACGGCGATCTGGTCGAACAGCTGGGAAAGATGGAATCCTGTTTTTCCGGAGCAGGAGACCATGGGGGCAAAGGCCAGAAAAGGATATCGCTCCTTGACCTCCAGGAACGGAGGCGCGGAAGGTTTTTCGGGCTTTTTGACCAGGTCCCACTTGTTCCAGGCGAGGATCAGTCCCCGGCGGTGGTCGATGACCTGGCGGATGATCCGGAGGTCGCCGTCGGTCAGGCCGTCCTCGGCGGACAGGAGAACGATGACGATTTCCGATTCGAGAATGGCCCGGTCGGTCCGGATCTGGGCATAGAGCTCGGACGCTTCCGCGACTTTTCCTCTCTTCCTGAGACCTGCCGTATCCACGAAATGGTAGTTCTGTCCCTTGTAGGTGACCAGTGTGTCGATCGCATCCCGGGTGGTGCCGGGTATCGGGCTGGTGACCAGACGCTCCTCGCCCAGCAGGCGATTGATCAGGGTGGACTTTCCGACGTTCGGGCGTCCGACGACCGTGACGCGCGGCGGTTCGGCGAACCGCTGCTCCAGCCACGTCTTGACGTCTTCGAGATCGGAGTCGGAAAAGCGGATTCCCGGCGGTCCCGGGGTGCTGTCCGAGATATCCGGCATCAGTGCTTCGAACGCGTCCAGGAGGGCATCGACATTGCGCCCGTGGGCCGCCGAAATCGCGATCAGGGGGGAGACTCCGTGCTGGTGGAAATCGGCCAGGATCTCTTCGGTCCGGATGGTATCCACCTTGTTGACGGCGTAAATGGCAGGTTTTCCGGATCTTCGGATCCGTTCGATCACATCCCTGTCGATGGGAAGGTATCCTTCCTGCCCGTCCATGACATAGACGAGGGCATCGGCTTCTTCAAGCGCGAACAGGGCCTGTTTGACGATGGCATCCCCCAGGGGGTGATCGTCCCCGAAAAGGATCCCTCCGGTGTCGACAAGCCGGAACGCTTTCCGGCCATGTGTCCCCTGGCTGTAGTGGCGGTCCCGGGTCACACCGGGCCGATCTTCGACAATGGCTTCCCTGCGGGCAAGAAGCCGGTTGAACAAGGTGGACTTCCCGACATTCGGGCGACCGAGGATCGCAATCAGCGGCGGTGTTTTCAAGGGGTTGCTCCCGGCGGAAGAGAGGTTGCCGCTTTTCGGGTGAAGTAGGGAGTGGGTGTGACAACGCCCCAGAAACCGGGGATCTGTCGAAGTCTGTCGAGTTCCGGAACGGGTCCGGTCGTGGTGACCAGAATCCTTGCCAAGCCGCCGCACTGGCCGGACAGGGCGAGCGCGAGCGGAACGATTGCCTGGGTGCCCGGGCGGTTCTTGAGCGGAGGGAGATCGGCTTCCTGGCGGATGGTTCGCCAGATCCGGCTTTCCGGGAGTCCTGCCGGTGCCGTCAATCCGGCAGGAAGCACCAGAAATGCCGGGATTCTCGTCGGTGTCGCCAGGAGGGTCTGGCCCAGACGGTCCAGTGTTTCCCGGTCGTCGAGAAGCGTTCCGGAGGGTTCGATGAATGCCCGGATCGGATCCGTTCCGATCCACCCCAGAAGTTCGGGAAGAAAGAGAAGAGGGTAGGGTTTTCCGGTTCCGGGATGGACGGGTTTCAGTTCCTTCAGTGTGTCCGCGTCGAGTGTTTCCAGCGAATGGTCGCCCTGTAGCGTCCGGAGTTTTTCAAGGCGCGAAAGGACCAGGAGATGATCCCGGGTCTGACGGAGATGGACGAGAACCCCGTCCGCCCATTCGGCGATCGCAAGTTCCAGAGAAGCCCGTGTGTTGTCCTGCGCACGCTCGGGGGAGCCACCGTCTCCGATGATCCACATGGTGTATCTTCCAATCGTTCGGGAAAAGGAGAAGAGGAGCCGTCAGTCTTTCCGGAACAGACGGGGTTTCTCGGTGTATTCCTGCGGGGGGGTGCGGCGGACGAACCTCTGGTAGATCCACTGGAGGAATACGACGACAAGACCCCCTGCCATGACAGCCAGAAATCCGTAAACCATGATGACGTTCATTCTGGAGACGTGATCGTAGATTTCGCTTCCGGACATCTAAGACCCTTTCTTTTGGATTGCCCGTCTTCTACACTATCATTAGTCTTATTCGTTTTTCAATCGGAATGCCCGGCACAAGTCCCTGATTTTTCATGGTTATGATATTGATTTAGCGGCTAGGAGAGCCGATCGGTGAGTCTTTGGCATTCTTCCCGGACCGGTATTCGCCCTGTTTCTCCGGCGGAACGGAATTACGGGTTCTGGGATTTGTTCTGGAACTGGTTTGGCGATGGCTCCAATGCTTCCAGCTGGTATTTCGGGGGGCTCCTTGCCCTTGCCGGACTTCCGTTCCTTTTTGAGAACACATTCTTCTGGACCCCCCTGATCATCATTCCCTGGGCCACCCTGGCGTATATTGCCTACCGCTACGGAGCGACGACGGTCGTCCTGGCCCGTCCGGTCCTGGGGACGCTTGGAGCCAGCCTCTTCCTGGGGCTCTCGGAAACTTTTGTCCAGATCGGGTGGACTACCGTTACGACCTATATCGGGGCCGCTTCTCTCGTGCAGATCTGGAATTTTTCAGGCTCTCCCGCCGTTTCCGGTTCGCCTCCCCGGAAAGAACTGGTGGCGGCGATTCTGATGATTGCTTTCCTGCAAGGCACAGCAGCGGCTCTTGGCCATGTCAGCATCAAGATCCTGAAATGGGTTTCTTCCCTTCTTCTGCTGGGATTTGGCGGGATGGAAACCTGGAAGGTCCTGTCGGAATGGGATTTACACCGGATTTTTTCGTTCCGGAGCACGGCTTCCCCTCTTTCGATTCCCCAGCTTCTGGACATTTCATTCATCAATGTCTGGACCTGGATCCAGGTCGGTGATTTTGCCCGATTCTCCCGATCCGGCAGAGTGGCAGTCATGGGGTCATGGCTCGGGCTCTGGCTGGGGCAAGCCTGGTTTGTCATGGTGGGCGCTTTGGGCGTGATCGGACTGGGGCTTGCCACCGGACATCTGGACCCCGGCGACGGGGATCCCTCGCGGCTGATGGCCCGACTGGGGTTGTCCTATGTGGCGCTTTCGGTCATCCTGCTCTCTTCCGTCAGTGTCAGCGCCAGCAATCTGTACGGCGCCGGGATGGCTTTCTGGGCGTTTCTTACGCGAAAGGGGCATCCTGTAAGCAGCTCCGGAGCCCTCCTGGCAGTGAGTTCCGTGCAGATTTTCACGGCATTTGTCCCATTGTTTTTCCAGACTTTTCTCGGGTATTTCACGACCTTCCTGACGACGATCGGGGGGGTGTTCATCCCGTTGTGGAGTCTGGTGCTGGTGGATTACCTGTTCTGCCGCAAAGGGGTGCTGGATCCGGAGGGGCTGTTCGGGTTTTCGCCGGGAACGGCATACTGGTTTCGGGGCGGGTTCAATCCATCCGGTCTTTTGAGCCTTTGTGCCGGAACGGGGTTCTATTATGGTCTGGGTCATTTTTTTCCGGCATGGTCCGCATGGACGGGGATTGCGATCCCGACTATCCTCTGGACAGGGGCGGTCTACCTTTTTCTCGTCCGGATGCGCATGAATGAGTTGGTCTCTTTCCCGCGAGGGTGATTGCCCGGATGGGGGAAAGAAGCGATGAACCAAGGAGACAAGGAGTTCGACACAGATGTCAGCGTCCGTTTCTGATTCGACCGCAAGGGGGACGGAGCCAGTTCGTCCCTATCGCATTCTGGTTTTGGGAGCCGGTTTCGGAGGGCTGTACACGGCGGTCTACCTTGCCCGGTACCTTCGGAATCATCCGAATGTCTGGATCACGGTAATCGACCGCCGGAACTACTTCCTGTTCACCCCAATGCTGCACAGTACGGCAACCGGTGCGCTGGAGCCCCGGTATATCGCCCATTCCGTCCGCAAGATTTTCAGAAAAACGCGGATCCATGCCCATATCGGCGAGGTTCTGGGGATCGATCTGGAAAATCGTTCGGTCTCGACGGTTCATCGGACAATGCAGTTCGACGAGCTTGTCCTGTCGCTGGGAAGCGAAACCAATTTCTACGGGATGGAGGCCAGACTTGAGAATGCTTTCACGCTCAAGTCGCTCAAGGATGCCGCAGCCATCAACAACCATCTGATCCGGATGTTTGAAAAAGCCTATTGGGAGGAGGATCCCCAGGTGCGCAGCGCCGCCTTGACCTTTGTCGTAGTGGGCGGCGGACCGACAGGGGTGGAACTGGCGGGGGAGATCCACGAATATGCGAACCGGGAACTTCTTCGCGATTTCGGCCGCCGGATCCGAAAGGAGGAGATCCGTGTCATTCTGGTGGAGGCTACCCGCCGGATTCTGCCGTCCCTTCCGGAAAACCTTTCCGACGAGGCGCTGGAGCGGTTGAAAAAGATCGGGATCGAAGTCTTTCTGGAAGCCCGTCTGTCAGGATACAGAAACCATGTCATGGAGATCGAAGGCCGGCTCCCCGTCCGGACGGAGACGCTCGTCTGGGCTGCGGGAGTCCGGACCAGTCCGTTGATTTCCTCCCTCCCGCTTGCGAGGGATCCCCAGGGCCGGATCAAGGTGAAAGGGACGCTGGAGAGCCTTTCGATGGATCATGTATGGGTTGTGGGAGACAATGCGTCCTGCCTCAATCCCTACGAGGGAAAGCCTTATCCTCCGACAGCCCAGACGGCGGTGCGCCAGGCGAAGGTCGCTGCCTACAATATTGCGGCCCGGATTCTTCGCAAACCCGAGAAGATTTTCTCGCATCACCATATCGGAGGATTCGTCTCCATCGGAAACAACTATGCGCTCCTTTCGGCCAAGCAGTTCACCCTGAGCGGAATCCTGGGATGGTTCCTCTGGAATCTTGTCTATATCCACAAGCTCCCGATCATTCGGTACCGGCTCTTTTCGACTTTCGGTCTTTTTCTCAAGGTTTTTTTTGAACGGGCGACAACCGAAATCGATCTTTGTCCGGAATACGAGGAGTCCTCCCGGAACGCTGCGGGATCCGGGAGCGCCAGGGAATAGCCCGTCGGGAGCCGGCGGCTTTCCTTTCAGAAAGGTGCGGGGTCCGGTTCCGTTGTTTCCTTCGGAAGCACGATCGGTCGCTCGACGGTCAGCCTCGGTTTCGGCGTCGGGGTACGCTGGGATCCTTCGACCTTGTGGAAGCTCCAGACCGTAACGGTATTCGAAGAGCGCTCGACGGCCGCGAAAATGGTTTTTGAAATGGCCGATCCCGTATCGTTGATCACCAGCGTGTCCGCTCTGGTCTTTTTCAGGTGAAAGTTCAGCGCGGGACCCACCGCACGGCCTTTGGCCAGAATCGTGTCGATCAGCACATCCTCTTCCACCCCGATGGCCTGACAGAGATCGAGCGTGTGACGGGCAACCTTTTCCTCGACAGACATGTCTGCGTTGATCGGCAGCGTCAGGGGAACCTCGATCACCGAAATGACGGTGATTTTCGCCTTGTCTGCCCTGGCGATCTTGCAGACGTCCCTCAGCATGGGGGACGGACGCGTCGGACTTGTCGCAACGAGAAACAGTTTGTGGGGAATCGCTACATCCGGAGTATCCGGGAGTTCGGTGATCTGGACCCTCTGCATGACCGGGAAAGACTCTTTTCGCCGGAACCAGAGGTAATAAAGTATCCCGACCACCATCCAGATTGTTCCGAAGACCCGACCGTATCTGTGGAAGAGAAGCACCATGAGGAAGACGCCGCCGGTTCCGAAGATGCCGAATACCGCAGTCATGGGGATGTCCCATTTCCCGATGACCAGGGAAAGCGGAACCCTGAACGGGCGAACGAGGTCGGGCTCCTTGTTCCGGAGGACGATGAGCGCCACATGCGTCATGGTGAAGGAAAGCATGGCCCCGTAGTTGTAGAGGTCCGCCAGGATATCGAGATAGGGAAAGAACGCCACGATGATGGCGGCCAGGGAACCAAACACGGCGAGCGAATAGACGGGCGTTTTCCATCGGACGGTGGTGTGGCGGAAGATGGGGTGGATCAGGAAATTGTTGGACATCGAATAGGCCAGACGGGAGACGCCGATCAGTCCGGCATTCGCCGCGATGGTCAGGATGGTGGCACCCAGAATGGCGATCCACGGTCCGAGAAAATGATGGATGTGCGGCATGTAATGCGCGATGCCGGCAATGGGGTCGTTGACCCAGGTGGTGGAAAGAATTTTGGGATCCATGGCGGATAGCGCCACCATGGAGATGCCGGCGTACAGGAAAATCGTGGTTCCCATTGTCATGAACATGGCCCGGGGGACGGATTTCCCGGGATCCCGGGCTTCGGCCGCCATCTGGCTGATGGCTTCGATTCCCGTATAGGCCACCATGGCAATGGAAATCCCGTACAGAAAATGGGGCCAGGTGGGAGCAACGCCCATCGAGAACTGGTTCCAGATCTTGTTGAAGTTCATGAGGAAGAAGATCCCCAGGGCCATGAGGGAAACCTGGGTGATGATGTCGAATCCGGTCAGCATGAGGCTGAACCAGGAGGATTCCTTGAGGCCGAAGACATTGACGATGACGAGCAGGGTGATGAGAAGTGCGGTGAAAGTGACGTTGGCCTGAGGGCTGTTTTTCAGGATCGGGAAAAAATACCCGAGATAGGGACCGACGGAAAACGCACTGATGGCCAGCGTCAGGATGTAGTCCAGAAGAAGCGCCCATCCGGCAAAGAAGGCACCCCCGTCTCCAAAAGCCCTCTGGGAGAAAAGGGAGGATCCACCGGCTTCCGGCATGGCGGAACTCAGTTCCGCATAACTCAGGACCGTTGCGATGAAGAAGAGGCCCGCAATGCCGATCGCGATGAAAGAAGCCCCCTGGGCGTAGATGGTCGTGACCCCCAACGCATAGTAGATGGATGAGCCGACGTCTCCATATCCGGTGGAGTAGAGGGCGCCGATTCCGACGACCCGTCTGAGGACCGATTGCTGGAAGCGGGCAACGGTGGTTCGCGTATTGTGATAAACCCGAAAGAGGGCCATGGAATTCCTTTTTGAAAGTGGTGGATCCGCTGGCGACGGGTTTGGCAGGCTC
>DAIEST010000058.1 GCA_027346125.1 Leptospirillum sp.
TTCCGGCCGCCTTCTGGCCGTAAAGCGAGTGACAGAAAACCAGGGAAAGGCAACGCCGGGTGTGGATGGAGTGATCTGGTCCACCCCGGAATCGAAGATCCGAGCCCTGCCGACCCTGAAACGGGAGGGGTATCGATCCCAACCGCTCCGAAGGGTCTTCATTCCGAAGAGCAACGGCAAGATGCGGCCGCTTGGCATCCCCACCATGAAAGACCGCGCGATGCAGGCGTTACATCTGCTGGCGCTGGACCCGGTGGAGGAAACGCGGGCGGATGGGAACTCTTATGGGTTTAGACCGGGACGCTCCACGGCGGATGCGAGATCGCAACTTTTCATTTTGCTCTCCAAACGCACAAGTCCTCCCTTTGTTCTTGAAGGGGACATCGAAGCGTGCTTTGATCGGATCAGCCATGACTGGCTGCTGTCCCATGTTCTGATGGACAAGACCATGCTTCATGAATGGCTGAAGGCAGGAGTCGTTCACAAAGGAGAACTCCAGCCCACGAAGTCCGGGACCCCGCAGGGCGGTATTGTTTCACCCGCCCTCGCTAACTGGGCCTTGGACGGTCTCGATGTCTGGCTCAAAACATGGCCGGAAGGAAAAGGCCTCCATCTCGTGCGGTATGCCGATGACTGGGTGCTGACCGGATCTTCGCAAGAAGTTCTGGAAAGGGCCAAGAAACGGGTGCAGGAATTTCTGACGGAACGGGGAATGACCCTGTCTCCCACGAAAACTTTCATTGCCCACATCGACGAGGGGTTCGATTTTCTCGGGTGGAACTTCCGAAAGTATCACGGGAAGCTCCTGATCAAACCGTCGGAAAAGAATGTGAAAGCGATTCTGACGAAAATCCGGGATTGGGTCAAAGGACACAAACAGGCGCGGCAAATCGACGTGATTGGCTTTCTGAACCCGTTGATCCGTGGGTGGGCCAACTACCACCGCGGGGCCGTGGCCAAGGAAACATTCGCCCATGTGGATGCCAAGATTTTCGAACTGCTATGGCAATGGGCCAAACGCCGACATCCGAGAAAAGGCGCCCGATGGATCAGGGAACGCTATTTTCACACCATCGGAACACGAATCTGGGTGTTTGCGGACCGAGATGAAAAAGGACAGTGGCTATCGCTGGTCAAAGCCAGCGACACGAAGATCGTCCGACACGTCAAGGTCAGGAAGGAGGCCAACCCTTACGATCCCGACTGGGAGAAATACTTCGAGACCCGCCGCAAGCGGAAGCGGGAGAAATTCGGAGAGGAAAGATGGGGAATGGCTGAATTGTGAAGAGGAAAGAGCGCACCTGCGCCTGAAGACTTCATCCCGTTGTCCTCAACAGTGCCACCAAGGTTGGAAAGCGCGACCGGCTCCCTCAAGGGCTTATGAGTGTTCGAGCCACGGTGAAGGGAAACTTTCACGCCGGGTTCCTCGGGGGCTTGGGACCTGAAAGGGTCCCCGGCTACCCAACGATGCGGAAGCTATTTGCGAAGCGTCTCTCCGGCCCCGGACCACAAAGGTTCCGGTCAAGACGCCCCAGCAGCAGGATCTGGCGATGGTGCTTGCAGCGCGAAGTGGGATTATCAAGGAGCGTACTGCTCTGGCCTCACGAATCCGGGCTTTCCTGCTGGAGAGAGGGGTGAGTCTTCCCAGCCCATTTTTCGATTTTTTTGTTTTAAGTTGAAGATAAGGAAGGATTCTCGTTTTTAAAAATCGCGTTTTAGGTGACGCAGAAAATCACGCGACGGGATTTTCAAGAGACGCCTCCGGGGGGAGGGTGGTGATCTTGCGCCGGGTCGGATCCTTCACCGTGAGCCGGTCGTAGAGCGCCTTCTGCTCCTTCTCCGGTTTCGAGGAGAGCCGGGTCTCGTGGATCCGGCCGGTATGGGGATCGGTTCCGGAGACCGTGAGGCGGACATGGGTGTCGAGGAGGGATCGGATCGTGCTCCAGGAGCGGGTGTCGTTCGCCTCCCGCAGCCGGCATTCGATGTCGGCCAGCAGGTGATAG
>DAIEST010000240.1 GCA_027346125.1 Leptospirillum sp.
ATGCCTTCTTTCTCGAAGATCAGGAGAAGGGTTCTGGCAATCTTGGCAAAAGAATCGGCAAACGCCATATGCATCAACTTTTCGTCTGTCTGTCGGATACGGCGTCCCATGACGGCCAGAAGCTTCAGCGCAAACTCCGGGTAAGCCTTGAAGAATTTCAGGAAATCGCTTTTCTCGATCGCAATGACCGTCGTGACCTCCAATGCCGTGACAGTCGCGCTCCGCGTATCGTCATCGAGGAGTGCGATCTCCCCGAAGAAATCCGACGGATATCCGATGGATACAATAATTTCCCTGCCTTCCTGATCTTCCGTCGAGACCTTGACGGAACCGGACACAATAACGAAAAGTTCGGTTCCGCGATCAAACTCCTGAATGATTTTCTGACCTGACCGGTAGTGCCTCAACCGGACAATCTTTTCAAGATTGGTGCGTTCTTCTACCTTGAGGGACTGGAAGAGTTCAACAGCCTGGAGTGCCTGGGTCAATTCGGAACTTGTCGAAGAAGTCATCATTTATTGTCCTGCCATGGGTTCAATGCAATAGGGAAATGGTTACGAAACTCCCCGCACTATGCCCATTCTAGATCGAAACGTCCTGAAAATCCACGAAGTCTACGCCAACAAGAAACATAAACAATTAAATCATAATGAAAAAACAAAGAAATTCATGGGTTGCCCGCGATGGGTCACCCGATAAATGCAAGAGAGTTCCATTCTTCGTTTTCGGGAGGATTTCCGGCATGAACAAACCGGACAACCACCACCCGACAGGGATAAGTGTGACACGATGTCAAATCGTCAAAGATTAAAGGAAGCCTATGGCCCGGTCGCCACAACGCAAGGCAATGAGATTTTCGGATCTGCTCATAAAAACAGATTCTGGAGGAGCGGGTTCCCCTATGACTGTGTTGATTTTTATTGCATTTGCACTGCAATTCTGTTATTGATTCCTTGCCTTTTTGTCGTTCCACGCATCAAGAATTCGATCAGAATGCGACCAGTACAGTGAATTGAGGAGGTGAATTTGTCAAGGTGGACTCGAGCGGGAAAGGTTTTCTTGTATTCCGCCCCGTTTTTCCTTCTCCCGGCAGCCTGTTCCACAACGGGAAGCCATCCGGGGAGTTCGGAAGTTGCCTCTCCTGTATCACAGAACATTTCTCCTCCTGCCATCCCGAGCCCTCCGCCGTACCAGTTGCGGACCGGATCGGGGGCGAATGGCGCCGCAGCCGCACCACTAAAAGCTTCAGCGAAAGACACGACCAAGACAGTCGAACAGAAACCGCTGGCCCCCCAGTTTTTCATGAGGGTTCCCGAAGATCCGAGCATAGACTGGTACAGCACCTACTTCCAGACGGTTTCAAAAAACCACTTCGCAATCTGGCTGTCCCGTTCGACCCAGTATCTTCCCTTTATCAAATCGGTTTTCAGGGAAGAAGGCCTTCCGGAAGACCTTGCCTACCTTTCTCTCATCGAAAGCGGGTTTAGCCCGAGAGCCTATTCATACTCCCGTGCGGCGGGTCTCTGGCAGTTTATGGCCGGCACAGGGCGAAAATATGGTCTCAAGGTCAACGGTTGGATCGACCAGCGGAGAGACCCCATTCTTTCGACCTATGCAGCTGCCCATTACCTGAAGGACCTGTATACCGAATTCCATTCCTGGAGCCTTGCCCTGGCGGCCTATAATGCGGGGGAGGGGAAACTGGCCAATGCCGTTGCGGACTCCGGGACAAAGGACTATTGGGAGATTCGCAATACGGACAGCCTTTCAAACGAAACAAAAGAGTATGTCCCCAAGTTTCTTGCCGCGGTCAAAATTGCGAAGGATCCATCCCGATATGGTTTCGGCGATATCTCTTACAAGGATCCTCTCAATACCGAGACGGTGATCCTGCACCATCCGGCAGAGCTTCGCGTTCTGGCCAAAGCTGCAGGTGTCACCCTGTCGGAGTTCCGCCAGCTCAATCCGGCATTTACGCGGTGGGCGACGCCCCCTCGCATGACTTCCGTTCCGGTCAACCTCCCGAAAGGAAACAAGGAAGAATTCCTGGCCAATCTCTCGCATCTTCCCAAAGTTTCGCGTCGACAGATCTATGCGGATCAGGGCGGGGGAGTCCATATTGTCCGTTCCGGAGATTCGCTATGGACGATTTCCCGCCACTACGGGGTTTCCGTCCGGGCATTGATGGATGTCAACGGATTGACCAGTTCCTCCTTGCTGCATTCGGGGAAGCGGATCATTATTCCCGCTTCCTACGCTTCCGTTCATTCGAGACACAGGTATTCGAGGGCCGAACACGGGTGGATGCGCCACCGAATCCGCAGGGGAGAATCCCTTTTTGTATTGGCAAAGAAGTTTCGCACGACAATTTCTGCCATCAGGGTCAAGAATCATTTGAGCAGACGGAATCTGCTGCGCACAGGGCAGATGATCATGGTTCCCATCCGTTAATCCGACCGGCCGCTTGTAGCCGGTTGCTGGAAACGCAGACGAAAAAAGGGGATGGCTGATTGCCATCCCCTTTTTTTATGTTCCCGGGTGGAGCCCTGTTTAAGGAAAATCGGTTTTCATTTGGATGAAGGAATGGCTGGAGCCGGGGTTGCCGGTGCGACAGAAGAGGGGGAAGACATCGGATTCTGTTTGTTGATATAAGCATTGGCCTCTGTCGCCCATGGTGAATTGGGAAACTTTTTCTGCAGCTTCCTGTAGTTCAGAATCGCCAGCGCTGGCTGGTTCAACAACTCATACACCTTCCCGATATTGTAATAGGCAGCATCCGCCAGGATCCTTCC
>DAIEST010000244.1 GCA_027346125.1 Leptospirillum sp.
CAGGGGATCTCCCACAAACACTGTCGGCTCATCCAGCGGTCCGACGGGTACGGGTATTCACTGGCAGCACGGAAAGGAGAAGCGGGAACGGCGCTATCCCTCCCCGCCCTGAACGGCGGACTTTCCCGTGCGACAGGATGAAGAAGTCCGGACTGTTCTCAAACGGAGGGGGCATGTTATCCATGCAACGCAAGTCGTCTTTTCTTTCAGTTATGTCCACTGCTTTAGTCCTGGCTTTTTTTCTGGGGGGGTGTTCATCCTACAGCGTCAAACGGGTCAGTCTCGATACCGAAGGCGGCGTGACGAGCCGATGGACGGACACGGATGCCAGGCTGACCGCCAAGACATTGATCCGCAAGGCACTCGGCTCTTCCTGGATGGCCGACTTCCGGCAGAAGCACGGAAGGAAGCCGGTGGTGGAACTCGGCCAGATGATCAACAGGTCGGACCAGCATATCAATACCCGAATTTTTCTGAACCATTTTCAGGACGATCTCATCAACTCCGGAAAGGTCATCTTTGTAACGGGAAGCGAGTCGCACCGGAATGCGGCATCTTCGGAACGGGAGTACCAGATGAAGCATGCCCGTTCTTCCACGATTCATTCTCCGGGCCGGCAGACGGGTGCGGATTTCCTTCTGACCGGGTCGATCAATTCCTACACGGCCAGCAGAGGGGGGAAAACGGTCCGTTTTTATGAGACGCATCTGAAGGCCATCAGTCTGAACTCCAATGAGATCATCTGGGGGGCCGAGTACCGTGTGAAAAAAATAGCCCACCAGTCAGGGTACGGTTTCTAAAAGAGTCCTGCCTCTCATACGTATTTCAGCATCGGGGGATTGATGGATAACCGCGCCTCGAAAAACCATGGTGGCAGTCCTGATCCTTTTCCGGAAAGCCAAACGGGAAGCGTTCCACTCACAGGAAACTTCATCCGGAAGACTGCAGGCAGCCTTGTGGGCCTTTTCTTCCTGATGGCAATGGTATCCTGTGCTCCTCCCGTTTCCCAGTACCATCATTATTTTTCGGCTCTTTCCCGATCTCCCGGCACCGGTCCGGACAAGGCGCCGGTCCGGATCATCCAGAAGGCCCGTTCATCGTATCCGGATCGGGATATGGTCCTTTATGGAATGGATCTGGGGATGGCCAACAATGTTGTTGGCGATTTCCGGGAAAGTTCCCGGATCTTCCGGAATACAGAACGCCTGGATCAAGAACTCTACACAAAAAATGTCGGCAACATCGCGCTGTCCTATCAGACGAACGATCTGGTTCTTCCTTTCCGGGGAACTCCGTTCGAACGGGTCATGATCAATCTGGTGAACTCGCTGAACTACGCAGGAGAGGGAGACTGGAACGGGGCTCTTGTCGAGACGAGAAAAATTCGGGAAAAGCTTGTCCGATACAATCGGCGTTATCCAAAAGCCACGTTGTCCGGAGGAAAATATGCCCGCTCCGAAGAAGGAGCGGCCAGACTCCTGGGCCAGCACCAGATTCCCTACGACCCGTCCCAGCTCAACCACTATACCGACGATGCTTTTGCCCGATACCTTTCCGGCGTTTATCAGGAAGCCCAGATTCATCTCGGTGGCGTCGATTACCAGTCGGCGCTTCTCTCCTACCGAAAGGCGTTCCGGGTCTACCAGAAGAATCAGGTCCTTTACGGGACCGGCATCCCCTCTTTTCTGGTTCCGGCGCTTTTGAGAACGGCAGATGCGGCAGGCCGCTCCAATCTCCTGGGAAGGCTCCGGAAACGGTATCCGGGCGTTTCCTGGGTGCCCGCCTCACATTTTGAGCGCTTGGGGCATATTCTTTTTGTAGGATATAACGGTCGAATCTTTCATCTGACTCCAGAGCGGTTTGCTTTTCCGTTTCCGATCGGGGGCCAGTTGCCGGTCATCAGTTTTGCGATTCCCCGCCCGGAGGGCGGCGGCACTTCCGTATCCGGCCATCGCCTCAAGGCTCTCGATCCGGGTCGTCAAGAGGTCCTGAGTGTTCAGTCCGAGACTGCGGAGGATCTGACCGCGATCGGGAAGACCAATTTTCAGGATCATCTGAAACGCATTGTCCTTCGGGAAGCGGTGCGGGCGATTCTGAAAACGACTGAAGAGGTTGTTTCGCAGAATGAAGCCAATCGCTACGGGGGGCCTCTCGGAGGGATCCTGGCAATGATTGTCGGAGATGTCGCCACCTATGCGTCGGATATTGCGGATACCCGGTCATGGCGGACGCTGCCGGCCACGTTCGATTATGCCCAGATGGATCTGGATCCCGGGACCTATACGATCGAGGTTCAGGGGGAAGGCGGATCCGGCCATTTCCAGAGACAGCGTGTTACATTGGTCTCAGGAGAATACCTGCTGGTCAGGGATGTGGATGTCAACTGACTGTTTCTCAAAACATGATGGGGATCTTATGCGTGGATTCGGGAAAGGCAGGCTGGGGTTCTGGCTTGTTTTATGGATGGCAGTTCTGTCGGGATGCATGTCCGGGGCCGGATCTGCCCGGACCGACGGACGCTGGTGGGAGACAGGCCTATCCCCGGCCTATCCCCGGTCGACCTATCTGACGGCATCCGGATTCGGGAGCAGTGTCAACCGGGCCAAGGATGATGCGCTCAAGAATCTCTCCTCGGCGCTGCGGGCAAAAGTCCAGTCGAGGACAGTCCTGTTGCGGAATCGGACGAACGACTCGCTTTCCGTCCGGAGCGAAGAGCGGTTGTCGGTAAGAACCGATGAAGTGCTTCGCAACGTCTTCTATCCCAAGGTCAAATTCTCCTCCAGGCAGAACGGGTACTATGCCCTGGCTGTCCTGAATCGCCAGAAGGAAGCCATGGCCCTGATGTCCGAGGTGAACCATCTGCGTCTCCAGGTATTGACCCTCCGCGAACAGATGTCCGGTGTTTCCGACCCCATCCGGAAAATCCGGTTCCTGAGAAAAATGGTTCGATTGGGACTGGATGCCCGTCAGAAAGATGCGGAGAGAGCCGCATTGGGAGGCGGGTCCATGCTCGTGACCTCCGAACTGGAGCAGGATCGATCTGAACTCCAGCATCTCATGAACCAGTCCCTGACCTATTCCCTGCAACTCGGGGGGGATCAGGATGCCGACCGGGTATTGGCCGGGGATCTGATGAAAAGCCTCTCTCAAAAGGGGTTCCGGCAGGTTCCGCAAGGGGGCGGGATGGAATTCCGGGGAACGATCCGGTCACGTGTCCTTTCTCCGGAACCGGGAAGTCCCTATCTGATCCTTTCGTTTCATGCGGACCTTTCGGTGGTGAACCCGGCAAGCGGTCAAGTGATCTGGTCCGATCAGGATGCCGGAAGAGTGAGGGGACTGGATCCGTCACAGGCCCGGAGGCTGATGGAAATCCGCCTGAGAAGACGACTGATCCGTCCGGCTGTTCTCCGTATCGAAAACTATCTGTTTCATCCCGGGAAGTCGTCTTCCAACGGTTGATGTCCTTCCTGGAAGCATGAGAAACACCATTCATCAAGGTCTGTGTGACGCCGAACATTTTTCTCTTAACCATCTTGATATCTGTTTTTAGGAAGCGTACTATCGGCGAACCATTACTATATATGGTGCTATCTTTGATTCAGAATACAACTGGTTGTGCTTTTTCAGCAGGAAAGTCTTTTCCCGTTTTTTTCAAGGAACTGCACGAAAACCTGCATTCCAAACTGTCCGTCACCATCGATATTTTGCCCCAGGGAGGGTCCATCACATGGAAAGTAAGGTTTCCCCAAACCTGTCTGAAAATGCGCTGAAAGTTCTTGAGAAGCGATATCTTGGCAAAGATGAGCATGGTGTTGTACAGGAAAATCCCGAGCAGATGTTCCGCCGGATCGCCGATGCCATTGCCGGAACCAATTCCCAGCCGTCCGAACGGGAGTTCCTCTCCGAGGAATATTACCGCTTTATGGCCAGCATGGATTTCCTGCCCAATTCTCCCACACTGATGAACGCAGGCCGGCCTCTGGGCCAGTTGTCTGCCTGTTTTGTTCTTCCGGTCGGAGATTCGATGCCGGAAATCTTTGATACGGTCAAGGCGACCGCCCTGATTCACCAGACAGGCGGAGGGACCGGCTTCTCGTTCTCGAGGCTGCGTCCGAAAGGTGCCATTGTTCGCTCCACCGGGGGGCAGGCATCTGGTCCCGTGTCGTTCATGAAGGTGATCAACGCCTCCACGGACGCGATCAAACAGGGCGGAACCCGTCGAGGGGCAAATATGGGGATTCTCCGTGTCGATCATCCGGATATCCTGGAGTTCGTCGACTGCAAGATGGATCTGTCCCAGGTCACCAATTTCAATATTTCCGTGGCCATCACCGATGCGTTCATGTCGGCACTGAAGAGCGACGGCGAATACGATCTGATCGCTCCGAACGACGGAAAAGTGGTCGGAAAGCTTTCCGCCCGCATGGTCTTCGACAAGATTGCCCATAACGCCTGGGCGAACGGGGAACCGGGACTCTTCTTCATCGATACGGCGAATCGGCAGAATCCGACTCCGTCCCGATGGACCTACGAAGCGACCAATCCCTGCGGAGAACAGGTTCTGGGTCCTTACGAGTCCTGCAATCTGGGGTCGATCAATCTGGAGCGGCATGTGAAACAGTCGGCGAACGGACGCTCGGAAGTCGACTGGGATAAATTGTCCCGCTCCGTTTATCTCGGAACCCGGTTTCTGGACAATGTCGTGGATGCCAATCGCTTCCCGATTCCGGAACTGGCAACGGTCAACCAGGGGACCCGGCGGATTGGTCTCGGAATCATGGGATTTGCCCGCATGCTCATGATGCTTGAAATCCCTTACGATTCCGAGGAAGGCCTCGACATGGCCGAAAAGGTGATGTCCTTCATCCGGGAGGAATCGGAACGCACCTCCCAGGATCTGGCCAAGGTTCATGGACCGTTTCCTTATTTCGAAGGGGTCGGAACCAGAAAGAGAAACAGCCATCTTCTGACCATCGCCCCGACGGGAACGATCAGCATGATCGCGGACACGTCCTCCGGATGCGAGCCCGAGTTTTCCATCATCTGGTACAAGAATGTGATGGATGGAACGCACCTTCCCTATACACTGGAGCTCTTTACGCGGGTGGCCGAGCGGGAAGGATTCATGGTTCCGGGTCTGGCGGAAAAAATCGTCGAGAACCACGGATCCTGCCGGGGTCTTCAGGAGGTTCCGGAAAAATGGCAGAAGGTTTTTGCCACGGCGCACGATGTTGGAGCGGAATGGCATGTCCGGATGCAGGCTGCGTTCCAGAAATATATCGATGCGGCTGTTTCAAAGACGATCAACCTCTCCCAGGAGGCAACGATCGAGGATGTGGAAAAATCCTATCTTCTGGCATATGACCTGGGCTGCAAGGGGATTACGGTATACCGGGACGGAAGCCGGCACAACCAGGTGCTGAATCTCGGGACGAATGCTGCGGAAAAGACTTCGGGACGGGATCTGAAGTGGGGGGAGAGACGGGTTCCTCTTGACATCAGTCGGGGTGTCCGGGCCAAGATCAAGGGAAAATCCGGGAAATCCTACGTTCACCTGTATTTTGATGAAGAAGACCGTCCTGCCGAGATTTTTGTGACGCCAGCCGCGGATCACCGGGAACGGGAAAGTGCCATTCTGTTCGGTCGTCTGGGATCGATGGCGCTTCAGTTCGGTGCGCCGATCGAGGAAGTCATCGGCCAGTTCATCAAATCCCACGAAGAAGCCGGAACGCTGGGATCCGATCCTTATTCCATCGCCAAGGCGATCGGGATGATCCTTTCCAGGGAGGGTGGAAGCGGTTCGGGGAAAGGGCTTTCGATCGAAGTGGCCTGTCCGTCCTGTACCGGAAAGGTGGCATTTCTTGAGGGGTGCCTGAAGTGCGTCGGTGGGGAAAAGGGAGGCGCCTGCGGGTGGAGCCAGTGCTGAGATCCGACACCCTGTCCTGATGTAGTGGGTTATTGATGCCCGGCTCTTCCGGTATTGAGGAGGGGCCGGTTTTTTGTCATGCTGGAGATGCCGCGTTTCGACAGAGGCATGAAAAAAGGCGATACCCCTTGGGGCATCGCCTTTTTTGTCGTGATCGAAGGAGCCTTACTGATCGAAGGAGCCTTACTGAAGATTCTTGAGGGCCTGGGTGAATCGTCCGGCGTGGGACTTTTCCGCTTTGGCCAGTGTTTCGAACCATTCTGCGATCTCGCCGAATCCTTCTTCCCGGGCGACCTTGGCAAAACCAGGATACATCTGGGTATATTCGTAGGTTTCCCCGGCAACGGCTGACTTGAGGTTGGTCGTGGTGTCCCCCACCGGTTCTCCGGTGGCCGGATCGCCGACTTCTTTCAGAAAATCAAAGTGTCCGAATGCATGCCCTGTTTCCCCTTCTGCGGTGTCGCGGAAGACCCCGGCAACATCAGGGTAGCCTTCGACATCGGCCTTGCGCGCAAAGTAGAGATATCGGCGATTGGCCTGGGATTCTCCCCGGAAAGCTTCTTTCAGGTTGTTCTCGGTCTTGGAGCCTTTCAGTGAAGCCATGTGCACCTCCTTAAAGTGATTATCCGATCCGGGACGCTCCTCCGTATCTGAGCCAGGAGAAATCCATCAGAAAATTGTCCCCATGTTGTTTCCATGCTCCGACCATTCTAGTCGGTGACTCTGTCGACTTGCAACCAGGAAGGGGTATGTTGTGAAGCACGTCACACCCTCCGCTCTTCGTTCTCCAGACGAAGGATATCCGAATGGAGGAGGGAGAAAAGGGCGTGATCTCCCTCCGATTGCCAAAGAGGGCTTTTCTCGTCTTCTTCCGGCAGGTCGAGATCGGCAGCCGAAGGAAAAATGTTCCGGACGGGAAGGAGTTCCAGGTAACTGTTGGTCAGAAACGCCCCTTTGGCCCGGTCGAGCGTCCGGGTTGTCAGGGATCCCCATCGGAGAGGAATCTCCCGTTGCGCCAGAATTTCGATCAGAACCTCCCGGATGACGCCGGGAAGGACGCCCCAGTGCTCGGGGGGTGTCAGAACGGTGTTGTCCCGAAGAAGGAAAAAGAGATTCGACACGGTTCCTTCCAGAAGGTATCCCCGGGAGTTCTTCATCAGAATCTCAAACCGGGAGGGCGGTTTTCTTTTTCGGAGCCAGCGCGAAAGAAGAAGGTTTCCTGTCTTGAGGAAGGTCCGTGGATCGCGGGAGGGAAGCGCCGGAATGGTTGCGATTTCTGTCGAGACACCGGACTGGTAGAAACGGATGTCCGGTTCTGTCCGGAAGATCGGGGCAATGATCCAGGAAGACGGACCCGGAACATCCCGATCGAGCCTGTATCCGGACAGGTGACCGGGGGTGAGCGTAATGCGAAGGAGCCGGGGGGAGCCGGAAATCGAAGAGAGGAGCAATTCCGCTCCGTCACGAAGCTGTTCCGGACGGGGCAGGGAAGGGAACTTCAGAACGGAAGCCATGGACAGGAGGCGCTTCAGGTGGCGCTCCAGAAAACAGCACGAGGAGTTTTTGACGCCAAGAGTCGTAAAAATGGTTTCTCCGTAAAGAAATCCAGGGTCGAATGCGGAAACGGTGGCTTCTTCCGCAGGGATCAATTTTCCATCGATCACGATCAGGTTCAGGTCATTCATTGGGGTCTCCCGAGACGCTCCAGAAAGGTTCTGGCTTTTGTCCGGATCTCGCTGTACTCCCGTCTGGAGTCCGAATCGGACACGATCCCGGACCCGACGGGCAGGGAAAGACGATCTCCTGTGATGAAAAGGGTCCGGATCAGAAGATTCAGGTCCCAGAATCCGGAGTGGTCGAGAAAACCGAGAGAGCCACAATAATACCCTCTCGGTTTTCCTTCAAGAGATCCGATCTCTTTTCGGACGGCACGTTTGGGGGCTCCTGTGACAGATCCGCCGGGGAAAATTGCAGTCAGGAGGTCCCAGGCGGAGAGGGAGGGTCTCAGGGTTCCCCGGATGTCGGAGACCAGATGGTAAAGATGGGCATAACGCTCAACCGCGAGCAGGCGGGGCAGCTCGATCGTTCCGGGTTCGCAGATTCGACCGAGGTCGTTTCTGAGCAGATCGACAGTCATGATATGTTCGGCTTTCTCCTTGGGATCCGACAGAAAGCGCGAAAGGGTGTCCGTTTCTCCGGGGATGACGGGAAATGTGCCGGCGATCGGTGTCGTGATGATCTGCCCATTCCGGATGGTGGCAAGACGTTCGGGAGAATTCGAGACAACAGTCGATTGCCTCCATGAAAAAAAACCCATTCCCGGGGAAGGATTGATCCGGGACAGGCTTTCGTAGAGCGCGAGAAAATCGATCTCTTCCGCAAGGGATCCGTCGAATGTAAGGGCAAAGTTGAGCTGGAAATAATCCCCTCTCCCGATCGCGTCTCGAATGAGTTCGATCCGTGTTGCGTATTCCTCGAACGAGAGAGAGGGATCAAGCGGGATTGGGGAGAGGTTTTCCCTCTTTGGAGTGATCTGTCCCCGGGAAGGTTGCCATGGGCAGGAGGAGGGGAGAAAGAGTGTCCGGGAAGAGTGGTGATAGGAGACCACTTCCGGGCAATCGGCAAGGATCATCGGGACCCCCCGGGACGAATGGGGCCCTCCTGAAGGTTCGAACTGTTCCCCCCATTCGAACGGAATCAGGAGAACATACCCGTTCTGGAAGGGAGGAACGATTTCCGAAGGAGCGGTCTGGCGGGACCCCTCGGGAATCTTCATTCCCCGGAGGAGATCCTCCAGGCGAGGGAGGGCTCCCTGAGGCGAATGAAGGCTGTATTCTGTGTGATCATGTCCGTCGCTTTCCCTTACGGAATCGATCCGCCATGGAATAAAGCTCCAGCCCAGTGTTTCCCGGCGATCGAGGACAATCCGGGGCGCCTGGGGATCCCGGTATCCGGACGCGAGGATCGAGGACGGATCCCAATGGACGTTCCGGAAGCAGCGCAGAGATTGAAGCGGGGATTTCATCATGGGTTTGCATTCCGGATTTGAGCCAGGACATCGGACTTCCAGTACACCAGCTTACCACAAGAACCCA
>DAIEST010000246.1 GCA_027346125.1 Leptospirillum sp.
ACACTGTATGCGGATTCCAGAACATCCGCATGCGGGGAAATCATCAGCGCACCGTCTCCCAGCGAGAAAGATCCGCTCAACCGGGGATAGACAATGCCCCGCTGGAGGAACAGGGAACCCGACTGAAAGCTCACACCGGAAAGGAATGATGAGAAGTAGAACGGCGAGTCCCCGATCTGGTAATCGTAGAGACTGGAGCTTCCTTGCGGAAGTTTCGACACGGTCGTATTCGGACCTGGAAAGATATTCTCGTTGTACTCTCCTGCCAGGTCCACTTCGCTGTTGTCCTGGTAGAAATTGGCAAAAACAGACGAGAGCAGAAGTGGAGAGAAGGTCATCGCACTGCCGGCGCTCATCAGCTGATAGAAGTCCTGGGCACTCACATAGTTGATGTTGCCGAGAATCGTCGTGTTTTCCCCGGTATAGGAATACAGATCAGTCGTGGAAATGATGTTCGACCTGAGTCCGAGGGCCGGGTCGTTGACCCCCTGCTGAAGGACATTCACGCTCAGATTCTGGATATTCGAGATGGCCTGCCTGTAGGTGACCGCCTCACCCAGACCGAAATTGCTCATCTCATCGAAGGTGAACGTCAGATCGTAGGAGGGGTCCAGATTCCAGAAAAAGGAGTCGTAGAACACAACCCCCTGAATATTGTTGAACTGGACAAAAGGAAAGAGGAACCCGGACTTCTTGCTGGCGGTGGGAAACGTAAAATAAGGCAAATAAATGGCGGGAATCCCCTGAATATGGAGCGTATCGCCCGAACTCGAGAAATGATCTCCCAGAAAGAGGTCTCCCGAATTTGTATTGAGCAGCCATGTCGGGGAAGTATCCGGAAGACAGTCGCAGGTCGTGACGCTTCCGTGATCGACATGGTAGTGATCAGGAGTGACCCGTTCAATCGTTTTCCCGTGAATGTGGTACGTATATTCAGTCCGGGTGTTGTTATAGCTGAAGAACTGTTTCGTCTCGACCTCTCCGTCAAAAACGATCGCATGGCCACTCATGAGATTGACCCTCATTCTGGGCCCTTTCATGACTGTCTTCGGTCCCCTGAAAATCACATGGCCTGAGGCCCAGACGACGTTTGTGACCTTGTTCAGGATTAACTCGTCTGCCCTGATGAACAGATCCCCTCTCTGCAAATAAGCATGTCCTGTCGCATGAATGAGATGGGTTGTCCGGTTGAAACGGATATGGTCCGCCAGAACGGCCACCCGGTCGGGATCTGTTGACCGGGTGTCTGTTGATGCCAATAAGACAGGCACGTTGAAAAGAGATGCGGGAACGGATATGAGCAAGCCAAAAAAAAGCGCAATCAGGCCCGGGAAATCTCTGATTCCTTTTGTGGTCACGGATGAAACGAAGAGAAGACGTTTCGTTCACCGGCAGAGAGAGGAGAAGTCTCTCCCGACTGCCATCTCTTGACTGCTCCCACCAGGTAGAGAGATCCTGTCACCACCAAGATCCTGCCCGGAACCTGTCCTGACCATTCAAACGCATTGACCGACATCGAGTCGAATTGACCGACCGAGAAGGAACAGCCCTTCCTGACACCCAGGAATGAAGCAAGCTGGAGCGGATCCACCGCATCTGTATCCGGAGGGGCTGTCAGAAAAAATGTTCTTCCGGCTTCAGGAAGAATTCCCAGCATTTCCTCCCAATCCTTTCCTTTGATGAATCCCGCCAGAAATCCGACCTGTTCCGGGTTTGGAAAGGCTTCCCGGATCTGTTCGACAAGCTCGCGCATCGATTCCGGATTGTGAGCGCCGTCCAGTATGACAGGAAACGAAGGAAGACGCTCCCACCTTCCGGGATTCCGGAGGGTTGGCAACGCAGAAGCAATGACTTCATCAGGTATGTTCCAGGGGCCATATTCGAGGACTGCCATCGCCGAAAGAAGATTGTTCAACTGATAGCGGGCGACAAGAGCTGTCTGAAAAACCTTCTTCTCCGCCCGCCCCTGATAGATGAAGGACCTTTTCCCCAGGAGTTCCGGAGATGCCCAGGCACCATCGAATTCCCGTCCTCTCAAAACAGAAAGGAAGCCCCTTTTCTTCTCGATGAGTGACCATTCATCCCGCAAATGATCTGGAAATGTCGCAATAAAAGGCTTCCCGACCCTTCCGATCGCAGCTTTTTCCCGCAAGATCTTTTCCAATGTCTCTCCCAGAATCTCTGTATGGTCCTTCGCGACAGATGTGAGGACCGATACATCGGGGCGAGCGGTAGATGTAGCATCCCACCTGCCACCCAATCCAACCTCAAGAATGGCAATATCGACCGACGCTCTCTCAAAAGCCAGGAATCCGACGACTGTCAGCATCTCAAAGAAGGTCAGGGATAACCCGAGTCTTTCCTGAACCCGACAGGCATCACGAAGGCATGTGAGGAAGGAGGTAGGATCGAGGAGTTGACCGTCTATCTGAATCCGTTCCCGGACATCCACGAGATGGGGAGATGTGAAGAGACCAGTCCGGAAGCCTGCCGACCGAAAGAGTGCAGCAAGAATGACGGCTGTTGTTCCCTTGCCATTTGTTCCGGCGACCTGGACCGCGGGGAAAGAGAATTGTGGATTATTGAAGCCGGACAGGACCCTGCCAATGGAATCCAGTCCCGGGTGAATTCCATGTCTGGTCAAACGCGCCAGAAACACTCCCGCCGACGCAAGGTCCGGAAAATCCAATCATGCCCCGCTTTCCCCTGCATCGGTCATGGCGGGAATACAATGTCGACCTGCCGGAGAAAAAACACACATCAGGCTGGAAAGGGTTTCCTTAAGCCGGCCTCTTTCGACAACCATGTCCAGGAAACCGTGCCCAAGAAGAAATTCAGCGCGCTGGAACCCTTCCGGAAGCTGTTGCTTGATCGTCTGCTCAATGACACGAGGACCGGCAAAACCGATCAGGGATCGGGGCTCTGCCAGAATAACGTCTCCCAGCATCGCAAAACTTGCCGTCACTCCACCAAACGTCGGATCTGCAAGAACGGAGAAAAAAGGAACAGCCTCCTGGTTCAGGCGACTGATTGCGGCACTGGTCCGCGCCATCTGCATCAAGGAAAAAATTCCTTCCTGCATGCGAGCCCCGCCGGAAGAGGTCACCAACACCAGGGGAACCCGAAGCTCCAGCGCCCTGCCTGCAGCCCGGACAACCTTTTCTCCGACAACGGATCCCATGCTTCCGCCCATGAACCCAAAAGAGAAAACACCCAGGATCGCAGGCTTTCCCGAGATGACACATTCTCCGATCCGTATGGCATCGGTCAGACCGGTTTTCTTCTGGGCTGCCTTGATCCGGTCGGTATACCGGTGACTATCTACAAACTCCAGCGGATCGACCGATTCGATGTTCTGGCCAAACTCCTTGAATGTATCAGGATCCGACAGTTGGGAGATTCTCTCTTCAACCGTAATCGGAAAATGATAGTTGCATTTTGGACAGACCTTGCCGGCTTTTTCGACTTCCTTCCGGTAAACGATCTGTCTGCAAAGAGAACATTTGATCCACAATCCTTCGGGGACACGGACTTTTCTTTCCGCATCCTCAGGCTTTCTGTTCGCCGATTCATCATCTGTTCCATGAGATCGGGAACGTGTCAGCCAACCCATACAGTCAACCTCCTGGATACCTGTTCCGGGAACACGGCAGGAATTCCTTCATCTGGATCAGGGAACTTTCACTGGAGAAACAGTTCTCGCTGCATCGCAAAACGTGGAAAGCAAGGCCTTCCATCGAACCGGATCCGTTTCCTCCTGCACGAGGCGAGACCCGACAATCACCCCATCGGCAATCTTCAGGACATTTCCTGCCGTCGACGGCGACTGGATCCCGAACCCGACACAAACCGGAGATGACGTCATCTCCCGGATTCTGGAAACACATCGGGAAACATCTCCCGTTTCCGAAAGTTCTTTTCCTGTCGTTCCCAACAAAGATACAAGGTAAATAAATTCCTCGGAGGTTGCAACAATTCGACGCATCCGGTCCAGGGAAGTGGTTGGGGCCACAAACGGAATCAGGGAGAGTCCCCCTGCATGAAATACCTTTCGGACATCGTGGGAGTCTTCATAAGACAGGTCGGGAATCACGGCACCCACGATCCCTCCGGCCTGACCGGATCGCTCCACAAACTCGTCAAGCCCCATTGCCAGAAAAAGGTTGAAATACGTCATCAGAAAAATCGGTGGACGTTCGTTCCGGGGGATTCCTGACAGCCAGTCGAGAAGAGAACGCAGCGATGTCCCGGGGGAAAGCGCCCGGTTCGCCGCCTTCTGGATGACCGGACCATCCGCGGTGGGGTCGGAAAAAGGAACGCCCAGCTCAATGGCCCAGACCTGCTCTTCCCTGGCAGCCAACAGGAGTTTCCGGGTGGTCTCCAGATCCGGATCTCCCGCCATCAGGTAGGGAACGACACGTTTTCCATTTTCTGGAGGAGCCAGCATTTTTCTTCTCATGTCAACGGGATCCCCCGTAACCTGGCAACTTCCATTACATCCTTGTCTCCCCTTCCGGAAAGATTGATCACAAGAATACGGTCAGGTCCAAACTCCCTGGCATGCCGGATGGCCCAGGCGATTGCGTGGGAACTCTCCAGTGCCGGCAGGATTCCCTCTGTCTTGCACAACATCTCAAAAGCCTCCATCGCCTCCTCATCATTGACCGAAGAGAACGAAATGCGACCCGAATCGTGATAGTAAGCCAGTTCCGGCCCGACAGCCGAATAATCGAGCCCCGCAGAAACCGAATGGGTCTGTTCTATCTGACCATCCTTGTCCTGAAGAAGATAGGTTTTCGACCCTTGCAATACTCCAACCTTGCCGGTCTGGAACCGAGCCGCGTGATCGCCGGGCCGCAGGGAACGCCCCCCCGCTTCCACCCCGTACAGCTTGCACCCCAGATCCGAAAGGAATGGGTAAAAAAGCCCCATGGCATTGCTTCCTCCGCCCACACATGCAACCAGGGCATCCGGAAGGCGGCCTTCCTTGCGAAGGATCTGCTTTCTGGTCTCCCGCCCGATCACGGACTGGAAGGATCGCACGATCAGGGGAAAGGGATGGGGGCCAAACGCCGTTCCCAATACATAGTGAGTAGACAGAACCGAGTGCGACCAGTCTCTCATGGCTTCGCTGATCGCATCCTTAAGCGTTTTCGTTCCCGAATCGACCGACTTCACCGTCGTCCCGAGAAGATTCATTCGAAAAACGTTCAGGGATTGTCGGCGGACATCCTCCGATCCCATGTACACATCGCATTCGAAGCCATAGCGCGCCGCAACCGTAGCCGTCGCAACACCATGCTGACCGGCTCCCGTTTCCGCAATCAGCCGTTTCTTCTTCATCCGGAGCGCCAGAAGAGCCTGACCGACCGTGTTGTTGATCTTATGGGCTCCGGTATGATTCAGGTCCTCTCTTTTCAGGTAAATACGGGCACCTCCCAGTTTTCTGGTCAGGGCTTCCGCGAAATACAGGGGGGTCGCACGCCCCACAAAATCCCGATAGACCTCATTCATCTCCCGGTGATAAGCCGGATCCGACCAGGCCTTCCTGAATTCGGACTCCAGCTGATAGAGGGCCTCCATCAACGACTCCGATATAAAACGCCCGCCATACTCGCCAAAATATCCATGCCGGTCCGGAAGAGACGACGGTCGACGTCGTATCGCTTCAACCACCCTGCTGGAACTACCCATACCGTTTCACCTCCGAAAAAAACCGGGAAAGCCGATCATAGCTTTTTTTCCCGGGGCTGATTTCGACCCCTGAGGAAACATCCACTCCAAACGGACGGACTGCAACCATGGCATCATAGACATTCCCGTCATTCAAGCCACCGGACAGAATAAGAGGAACCGGGCACGGAACTTCCCGCATCAACGAATAGTCCCAGACATGGGCATTCCCGCCAGGCGACTTGGGAGAAGCCCCTTCAACCAGCAAATATGAAGCCCCAGAGGAAGGATTCAGACAAAGAGAGGACGGCACCATTCCGGACGTGATTTTTTTGACTTCTATCCAGGGGATCCCCAAATGCGACAACTTTGTCTTCAGCTCATCCGTCAACGATTCCCCATGCCATTGAATCATATCCAGGGGAACCTTTCCGGCCAGACGTTCGACCTCCGCCCATTCCATATCGACAAAGACACCCACTTTCCGGATCCTGTCAGGAAGGACTCCGGCGATCGACCGGGCCATTTCCCCGGTGACGTGACGCGGTGAAGGAGGGTAGAACATAAGCCCTACGGCGTCGGGGGAAAAGGCCCCGACGATTTCGGCATCCTTTTCAGAAGTGATCCCGCAGATTTTAACCCACATCACCCAAAAACCTCTTCAGGGCCAGTCCCGGATCCGGTTCCGCCAGAAACGACTCCCCTACAAGTACTCCGTGAAAACCCAGGGTTTCCATTCTTTTTCTGTCCCCGGGAGTCCTGAGACCGCTCTCTGCAATGCGTATCACGGATTGCGGCATGAACGGCGCCAGTCTTTCCGAAAGGGAAAGATCCATCGTGAGGGAATCGAGATCCCGATGATTGACACCCACCAGTGATGCACCCGCATCCAATGCGATCATCAGTTCTTCATGGGAGTGCACTTCAACCAGCGCAGAAAGGGAAAGGGTACGGGCCAGACCGATCATCTCCCGAAGGATTCCCGACGGCAGGATCCGGACGATCAGAAGAATCAGGTCCGCTCCAGCCAGACGGCTTTCCCAAACCTGGTAAGGATCGATCAAGAAATCCTTGCGGAGAAACGGGATTTTTCTCTCCGGATCCAGTCTGGACCTGAGTATCCGGAGATCCTCCAGCCCCCCTCCAAAAAAAGGGCCATCGGTCAGCACCGAAACCCCCGAAGCCCCCGCCCCAAGATATCCCGATACAATGTCCAGGGGATCATATGGATCCCTTATCATCCCTCTGGACGGAGATTTTCTCTTCGTTTCGGCAATGACCCTGATGGGCCCGTTCCCCCTCCAGATACGTTCGATCGGGAAGGTCGGGGGCATTCGGGAAATCGCCTCTTCCATCTTGTCGACGGAGCACAAACGAGCTGCAGATTCGACTTCGGCCCGTTTGGACTCGACGATCGCTTTCAGGAGTGGATGGTCCTCGACAGCTCGACCCATTCGTCCAGGATCTCCAAAGGTTTTTTTGAATGAATGACTTCAAGGGCCATCGCCACGCCCTCACGCGGACCCGAAACCCGTTCCGCCACCCAAAATCCCAACGCGGCATTTGCCAGCGTCACATCAAGAAAAGGGCCAGGAGTTCCGGTCAGGACATTCCGGAGAATATCCGCATTTTCCCGTGCGGTACCGCCCGCAATCTCTCCGAGAGAAACTTCAGGCAAGCCGAAATCTCCGGAACGAAGGTCTCGTTCCATCCTGTCTCCACGAACGGAACGGATGATTCTTGTAATCCCGGAAAGAGTCGCCTCATCCAGTCCGGCCCCGTGAATCACGCAGAACGACTCGTGGCCGGCCCCGGCCAGAACTCCTGCAAGCCTGGAGACAAACTGGGGGGAAGACACGCCCAGGATCTGTCTCCGGACAAATGCAGGACTTGCAAGCGGAGCCACGAGATTGAACAGGGTACGGATCCCCATTCCGCGCCGAAGGGGGGCCAGAAGCTTTAATGCAGGGTGGTACAGGGGCGCCCACAAAAAAGTGATTCCCAGTTTTTCGAGGAACTCACGGGAACGTTCGGGGGAAACATCGATCCGGATGCCCAGCGCTTCGAGAACATCGGCACTTCCCGATCGACTGGAGACAGCCCGATTGCCGTGCTTGACCACCGGCACCCCTCCGCCTGCAAGAACAAAGGAGACCGTTGTTGAAATATTGAAACTCCCTGAACCATCCCCCCCGGTTCCGCATGTATCAAGAGCGTCGCCGCGAATTTTTTCCGGAAGGGAAAAAGGCAACAGATGTTCCCGCAGGGAATCCAATGCCCCTGAAAGCTCTCCTTCCGACTCGCCCTTCATCGACAGAGCAGTCAGGACAGCAGCGACTTCGTACTCCGGAACCTCCCCGCAAAGGACATTCCCGAGCCATTGTTTCATGGAAGAACGATCCAGGCTCCCGCCTCCCAGAAGAATGGGAAGAGGCCGAAAGTCTGTCATGGAGAATCGACCATTGCAGCCTTCCCGGCCAGACGTCTGAAGTTGTCCAGAATCTTCTTGCCTTCCAGGGTCAGGATCGACTCCGGATGGAACTGAACGCCCCACACGGGCAAAGTGCGGTGCGACAATCCCATGATTTCACGCTCCTCGGTCCATGCGGTCACCTTGAGAGATTCCGGCAAGGACTCGGGGGCCACAACAAGAGAGTGGTAGCGGGTTGCCTCAAACGGATTCGAGATACCCGAGAAAAGGTCCGAGCCGTCATGCTGAATCATGGATGTTTTCCCGTGCATCAGACGGCCCGCCCGAACCACCCTTCCTCCGAAAATCTCGCCGATCACCTGGTGTCCGAGACAAACCCCCAATAACGGGATAACCCCGGAAAGCTCACGGACAACATCGCGGCAAACTCCGGACTGGGACGGATCGCCGGGACCCGGGGAAAGGACGATCCCTTCATATCCCCTCTTCATGATCTCAGGACATGAGATCTGGTCATTTCTGACAACATCCACTTCGCAACCCAGTTCCCAGAGGTATTGGACAAGGTTGTACGTGAAAGAATCGTAGTTGTCGATCATCAAAAGAGCCATGGACCCTCTTCACCGTTTGCAATCCGTAATGCCCGCATCATCGCTCCAGCCTTCATCTGGACTTCCCTATCCTCTTTCTCCGGAATGGAGTCCGCCACAATTCCTGCACCCGCCTGAAAAAACGCATCCTTCCCGTTCAGGAAGATGGACCGGATGGCAATGGCCAGATCGCAATCCCCTGTCAGGGACAGCGTCCCGACCGCCCCCGCATAGGGGCCTCTTCGCATGTTCTCAAGCTCTTCTATGATTTCCATCGCTCGGATTTTCGGCGCTCCCGACAACGTGCCGGCCGGATAAACCGCCCGGATCACGTCGAACATGTCTTTCCCCGGCTCCAGTTGGCCCTCCACATGAGAAACGATATGGATCACATGGGAGTATTTTTCAAGAGTCATCATTTCAGTGACGCAGACCGAGCCTTTCCGGGCCACCCGACCCACATCGTTTCTGCCAAGGTCGACCAGCATGACGTGTTCGGCCCGTTCTTTCGGGTCTGCCAGGAGCTGTCTCGAATTTTCCTCATCCTCAGAGAGTGTCCCTGTCCTTCTGACGGTCCCTGCAATCGGCCGCAAATCCACTTTTCCTCCCCTCACCCTGACCAGGAGTTCCGGAGAAGAACCGACCAGCGCCCTTCCCCCTTCCTCGATCAAAAACAGATAAGGAGAAGGATTGATTGCACGCAGTACCCGATAGAGGTCAAGGGGATTCCCCTCAAATCGGAGCGAGAATCTCTTTGAGAGAACAATCTGGAAAATGTCCCCGGCCCGGATATGCTCCTGGGCCTCGAGGACATTTCTCTGGAACTCTTCCGATGACGGGGTCTCATAAAACTGGAGAGCAGGGGCTTCTTTAGGAGAGACGAGCCCAAAAGGGGTCTTCCGGACAGAATTCACAAACTCTGTCAGTTCAGTTTCGGCTTTCCCGTAGACAGTATCCGGATCGTTTCCCGGGGACACTTCAATCCACGTCACGATCCGGACTTTCTGGGAAACATGATCAAAGATCACCAGAAACTCGGGAAACACAAAGAAAAGGTCCGGAAACCCCTCCTGCGGCGGAAGTCTTTCGGGAAGGTGCTCGAATGTCCGAACCATATCGTAGGAAAGGTAGCCGACCAGGCCACCATTCACACCGTCAGGCAACCCGCCCGGATCGATTTCCAACTGGGCAAGTTCCTTTCGAAGGGCATCCAGCAAATCTCCCTTTCGTTCACTTTGCGTGCAACTCCCGTCATTCGCCACGCAAGTAACCGTCAAGCCCCGATCAATCCGACCCTCAAATCTGAACCGGACTCCTGAGCCGACATAGGAAAACCGGCCCCATTTTTCTCCGCCCACAACACTTTCCAGCAGAAATCCCTTTTTTTCGGCAGGAAGTGCGGAGTAAAACAGAACGGGCGTCAGGGAATCCGAAAGGATTTCACAGGAAAAAGCCACCCACCGGTATTTCTTCGATTTTTCCCTGAAACTGGACCGAGTAGAATGAACTATCATGCCATTTTCATTTCCTTCAGCCGTCTCCATAGCGTGGATCGACCCATTGAAAGCCTGCGGGCAACCTCGGACACATTCCCTCCAAAAAGCTCCATGGCCCTTCGGATCAGCTCCTGTTCCACAAACTTGAGAGGCTCCCCTTCAAGAAGAGCCGCATCAAAGAAAGAAGACTGAGCCTGTCCAGGAAGCATGTCCCCCGGAAGATGGCGCACATCGATTCGACTTTCGTTACACAAAAGAGCCGAATGCTCGACAATGTTCTGAAGCTCCCGAATATTTCCGGGATAATGATAGTTCAACAGGATCTGCATCGCATCCGAGGTCAATCCCTGAATGTTTTTTCCGAGCTCGACATTATATCTGTCCACAAAAGACTGGATCAGCAACGGCAGGTCCTCAGGGCGATCCCGGAGAGGAGGCAAGGTAATCGGGATCACCCGCAACCGGTAATAAAGATCTTTCCGAAAGTCCCCCGTTTCCATCGCCTGCTTGAGATCCCTGTTTGTCGCAGCGATGACCCGGACATCCACTTTTACCGTCTTTGTCCCGCCGACGCGTTCGAACTCCTCCTCCTGGAGGACTCTCAGCAGCTTGACCTGCATGCTCGGGGAGATCTCACCAATTTCATCAAGAAACAATGTCCCGCCGGAAGCCATCTCGAAACGCCCCGGGCGGCTCTGGACCGCTCCCGTAAAGGCCCCCTTGACGTGACCAAACAACTCCGACTCAAGAACCCCTTCAGAAAGAGCCGCACAGTTCAGCTTGACAAAAGGACCTTCCCGCCGAGGGCTGTTCTCATGAAGGGCATGAGCCACAAGTTCCTTGCCCGTTCCGCTTTCTCCCTCGATCAGAACGGTCGATTTGCTTTGGGCAATGACTGGCAGGAGATCGAAGATCTCCTGCATTTTTTCGCTCCGGCCAATAATTCTCCCGAATGAATACCGGCCCTTCAGCTCTTCTTTCAGTGCCACAATCTGTGTGACATCATGAAAGATCTCGACCCCCCCGAACACGCTTCCGGTCGAATCCTTCAGCAATGCCGTATTCAAGCGGAGAACACGCTTCCTCCCGGTCGAATCGACAAGGGAAATCTCAAAATTACGCAAAGGCTCACCGGTTTCGATGGTCTTTTCGAGAACGCATCGCGCCTGGCATTCCGACGAGTTTACAACTTTCCGACATTCGAAGGGACCGCTGCGTTCATTCCGGGCTTTCAGGATCTCTCGTGCCGCACGATTCATGTACAACACTTTTTTGTCCAGACCGATCGCAACAACACCTTCCTCCAGGGAATCAAGAATAACCTGAGGATCAGTCGGCGAAACCCCCGAAGGGAAATTCCCAAACGAGCCCCCATCAGGGACGGGGATCTCCGTCTTGCTGCCGAAAGGCCGGAAAGACACCGGATCGGCTTTCACCTGACGCTCCTTTCCGGTAGACCGAAAGAGCCGAAACGGGACACGCAACAATGCAATACCGGCACAAAACGCAGAGCCCCGTGCCAGCTTCTCCCGATATATTTAAAACCCCCGTAGGACATAACTCCTCACACTCACCGCATTGATCGCAGCAATCGGTATCCAGGCGGATTCGTCCCCCTGCCACATCCATCATCATATCACACCATCCAAGCGTTCGGTTTAAGCATGAGAACTAGGAAAGGCGCGATCCGAGACGAAGATAGAGAAGGATCCCCGCGACTGTCTTTGCATCGTTCAGGCTTCCATCCTGTATCCTTTTCCAAACCTCGTCGGGAGTCAATAACAAAACTTCTTCTATTTCCTCTCCATCGTCGGGATGGCTGTTTTCCAGAACGCCTCCTTCAGAGAGATAGAGATGAATCCGTTCATTACAAAACCCTGGAGTTGTCCAGATTGATGCCAGCAGAGACAGGGTCCCCCCCGACAGACCTGTCTCTTCCTCCAGTTCACGGGCAGCAGCCACCCGGAGATCTTCTCCCTGCTCAACTTTTCCCGCCGGGATCTCGACAATCGATTGCCCGATTGAAGGACGATACTGTCGGATCAGGAGGATTTTCGATTCAATAACCGGAACGATTGCGACACCCTCTCCGAACAACACCGATTCGTGCGTTCTTGTCTTCCCCGACTGATCGCGGATCTGCTGGACAGAAAGAGAGATTCTCTTGCCGGCGTATATGATTCTGTCTTCATTTCGAGTTTTTTTTGTTTCAGACACGAGAACCCCTTCCGGAAACGCCCGCACACGGAGAATGGCTTGTCTTAGAGGGGATTGACCAGGCGATCGCCATCAGAGGGAAAGGTCTGTGGTCCGGAATCTTCCGAGCGATTACGGAACCACATTCCGGGTGCGGGTGCGATTGATGTAGAAGAAAACTCCCAGCAATGCGAGAACCAGAAACGATCCTATTCCTGAAAGGGCTCCAATGGACGAACGGAAACCATAGGACGGGGTTCTTGCGGGACTGTAGATCACAAACAGCATGGCATACACAGAATACGCAGTGATGACGGAAAAGATAAAACACAGAAGAGTGACCCAGCCAAGCCGGCGGTGAATCATCGGATTTCGTGTCAGGATGCGTTCGCCATTTTCAATCGAACTTGAAACGAATCCGTTGAACACGACGATCCCTGTAAGAACCAGGGCAGCAGTCGAAACAAGCGAATGAAAGATGATAACGGGGTAATAAATCAGATACTTTACATAATCAGGCCCCCCGAAACCGACAATCCCGACAATGTACTGCTGTGCAAGATACAACAGAAACCAGGCCGCGACCAGAACCGAAGAAACAAGCATCGTATTGTGGTGAAGAGAGCCACGATGGCGACGGGCGAAATACCCGCCAAATCCCAGAAAACTGAAAACAATCGTTTCGGAGGTGACGGTCAGGTCCCACCAGAAATCAGCTTTTGTACCCAGAAACCCGTGCATTGTTTTTCACGCGTCCTTTCATTGTGTCACTGAGAAAGCGGAGCGGATGACTCGCCGCTTTCAAGAGCACGGCAAACAAGATACCAGATCAGAAAAGGAACAACGCCCGCAAAGAGAATCACCATGGCAAAGAGGAGTGAAAACCCCAGAAATGCGTCTCCGGGTGATTTTCCCACAATCCTGAAGAAAGCAAAAAGGAAGCGCCCTCCAAGCAGATTCGGGACCATGAAGGTGTACCCGAATCCCCAGAACGCAAACAAAGATGTCAGCAGGGGATGGCGTTTGGCAAGCGCAATGACTGAAAGCCTTGGCGTCTGCATTGTCGTATCGCTTTCAGGATTTCGCTTTTTCAAGATCGCGGATGCGGGAAAGTTCCTTGAGTAGCATATTGAACTCATTTGTGGACAAGGAGTTCCTGCGAATGGTTGCCTGGATCCTCCGTTTGTCGACTGTTTCTCCCCATACGCCCAATATCGTTCTCCCGCCCTGAAACTGAAGCTTGCGGACAATCTCGTCTGCATCGCCATTTTTCCAGTCAAGCACGACGGATCTGTCCGAGACACGAATGGCTTTCAACGAGCGGCGCGCCAGGAGAAGACAATGGTTGACAACCGAGGTAAACCCTGAAAACAATGCGAGCCAGAACGAAAAAAAGAA
>DAIEST010000255.1 GCA_027346125.1 Leptospirillum sp.
GAGTGTGGTCTGCACGCTGACCGGACATGGGCTCAAGGATCCCGAAACGGCTCTTTCCACCCCACATTCCGAAATTCGGGTGCCGCCAGGAAAAGAAGCCGTCCTGAAGGTTCTGGGATTTCACTAGAAAACCCGTTGATCCGCAGAGGACCGAGAGAAACAGACTGTCGCATGTCCTGTAAGCACCTTGTAGTGATTCTCGATGGATTGGGAGAGGCGCAGATGCCTTCTACCCTGATCCGGGCTTCCACCCCCTTTCTCGACCGGCTGGCCAAAAAGGGGGTCGTGGGGCTTCTCGACATTCATTCCCCGGAAGACAGGCAGCCTCCTTCCTCGGAAAAGGGGATCCTTTCGCTGTGCGGAGCGCTTGACCTTCGCGATACGGTGTCGAGAGCGGAACTCCTGACCAGCGGTATCGAACCCGAAGTTTCGTTAAAGGGTCCCCATTGGGTCTGGCTCCTGAATCCGGCCCGAATCGAGAACGGCAGACTGGAATCCTATGTGGAATCCGCGTCCCCCCATGCGCTCTGGGAAAGGTTTCTGAACCAGGTCGACCGGGCGGGGGCGGGACCCATCTTCCGGTATTCCCCCGTTCGCCGTGCCGATGGAGCCATTGTACGAATGGCAGCGTTTTACCCGGTCGGCTCCGAAACGCCTTCGTCGGCACCCATTCCCACAAGAGGGGAAAGACTGCCCGATGGCGGAGTGCTTGGGGATCTGATCATGGAGGCCTCCGGATTTCTCCCCCCGGATCCGGAGTTCAATTGCGTCTGGCCGTGGGGAATGGGAAAATGGAGGCCTGAATCCGGGAATCCGGCCCCCGTTGCCAACACCGGCCGATGGATGGTTGCAGCTGTTCCGTTGGCTCGCTCCATCGGACGGTATCTTCATTGGACGGTCCCGCCTGTTCCGGGAGGGACCGGAGATACGGACACGTCTCTTGAAAACAAGCGCGACGTGGTTCTTTCCGCATTGCGACACCCGGAAACGACCCACGTTTTCTGTCATATCGAAGGATTCGATCTTGCAAGCCACCGGCGGAATCCGGAAGAGAAGCGGCTCTTTCTCGAGCGCTTCGACAAAGAGTTCGTTCCGGCTCTTGCCCAGGCTCTTGACGAAGATATTGTGGACAATCTCTGGTTCACCTGTGATCATCTGAGTTCTCCGGTCACCGGGAATCACGAATGCGGTCCCGTCCCTTTTCTCCATCTGTCACGGAACCTGGAGCGGACAGGATCCGGGCGATTCGAAGAATCCGTCGCCGCTTCCGGACCGCGGCTTTCGATTGCCCGGTGGAAAGAATCCATTCAACTGTAAAGGAAGGTGGAACAGGTAAAAATGGCACTGATCGTTCAGAAGTTCGGCGGCACATCGGTCGGCTCGGTCGAACGGATCCGAAATGTCGCCCAGATTGTCCGTTCAACATGGGAATCCGGCAACCGGGTAGTCGTCGTCGTTTCCGCAATGAGCGGGGAAACCGACCGGCTGGTCCGACTCGCCCATGAACTTTCGACGGAACCGCATGAACGGGAAATGGACATGCTGCTCTCTTCGGGAGAGCGCGTCACAAGCGCGCTTCTGGCAATTGCCCTGAACGAGATGAACATACCGGCACAGTCGCTGAGTGGACGGCAGGTCGGAATCCGGACGGATAGCGTTCATACCAGGGCCCGGATTGCCAGCATCTCGTCCGAGCGCCTCACCGAAACCCTGGAGAAGGGGATCATCCCGATCGTAGCAGGTTTCCAGGGCGTTTCTGCCGAAGAGAACGTCACAACGCTCGGCCGGGGAGGTTCGGACACGACCGCAGTGGCGCTGGCCGTTTCCGTCAAGGCCGACCGGTGCGACATCTATACGGATGTTCTCGGAGTCTACACCGCGGATCCCAATCTGGTTCCATCCGCTCGTAAACTTGATCAGATTTCGTATGAAGAGATGCTTGAAATGGCTTCTCTCGGCGCCAAAGTCCTTCAGACAAGATCAGTCGAATTTGCCATGAAATACAAGATGCCCGTCCGGGTCCGCTCGACATTCTCGACAGATCCCGGCACTCTTGTGACGGAGGAGGAAAAACGGATGGAACACATTGTCGTTTCGGGAATCACTCTGGACAAGAACCAGGCAAAGATTACCGTTCAGAACGTCCCGGACAAGCCAGGACTGGCAGCCCGTCTGTTCGACACCATTTCGAGCCAGTCCATCGTGGTGGATATGATTGTCCAGAATGTCGGACAGGACGGCTTGACCGATATTTCCTATACCGTTCCGCGTTCCGACGCCAGGAAAGCCGAGCGTCTCGCGGCCCAGGTTGCCAGCGAGATCGGTGCGGGACAGATCAAAATCAAGGAGGATATCGTCAAGATCTCCATTATCGGCGTGGGAATGAGATCCCATTCCGGTGTGGCCGCACGGATGTTCTCCACGTTGGCCCGGGAGGGAATCAACATCCTGATGATCTCCACTTCCGAGATCAAGATCTCGTGTCTGATCGATGAAAAATATTCGGAGCTCTCCGTAAGGGCCCTTCACGCAGAGTTTCAGCCCGAGACCAGGGGAAACCTCCATGAAGGCTGATCGCGAAAGCCCGGAAGGATCGCGTTCGACCTCTCCCGAGCCGGCAGTTCCGGGAACGGTCACGCTGTACGACACGACACTCCGGGACGGAAGCCAGTCGGAAGATATCCATTTCACAATGGAAGACAAGATTCGGGTTGTCGAGGAACTCGACCGTCTCGGGATCGACTACATCGAGGGAGGATGGCCCGGGGCCAACCCCAAGGATATCGAGTTTTTCCGGACTGTCGGAAATCTTCCGCTGAAACACAGCCGGATCGTTGCGTTCGGAAGCACCAGGAAGTCGGGGAACAGCACACAGAACGACCCCGTTCTCAAAGCCCTGATCGATGCCGGAACAAAAGTCGTCACGATTTTCGGAAAGTCCTGGTCTCTCCATGTCGAAGAAATCCTGGGAATCACAAGAGAAGCCAATCTTCAGATGATCCGGGAAAGCGTAGACTTTCTGAAGCAGTCCGGCCGGGAAGTCGTATACGATGCAGAGCACTTCTTTGACGGATTCAGGGAAAATCCGGATTTTGCGCTGGAAACCCTCCATGCGGCAAACCAGGGCGGAGCGGACTGGATCGTCTTGTGCGACACCAATGGCGGAGCCATGTTCTGGGAGGTCGACGAGGCCTTCCGCGCGGCGGCCCGGTCGATCGAGTCTCCGCTTGGAATCCACGCCCACAATGACAGCGAACTTGCGGTAGCGAACTCGCTCGTGGCGGTCAGAGCCGGAGCCCGGCAAATCCATGGAACCCTGAACGGAATCGGAGAACGCTGCGGAAATGCGAATATCATTTCCGTGATCGCGAACCTGTCCCTCAAGATGGGAATCCCTGTCGTTCCTCCCCGGGAACTGGCCCGACTGAGGTCGATCGCGTCCTTTCTGTCTGAAATCCAGAACCGTCCTCTTCCCAAGAATCAGCCGTTTGTCGGGGAATCTGCTTTCGCCCACAAAGCCGGAGTCCATGTGCATGCCATCCGGAAGAACAGCCGGGCCTACGAACATATCCGTCCGGAGTCGGTGGGCAATGCACAGCGCATCCTCCTCTCCGAACATTCGGGCCGAAGCAACCTGATCGAGAAGGCGCGCCAATACGGGATTCCGATGGAAAGCGACAGCCCCGATGTCCAGAAACTGCTGACGACACTGAAGGAACTCGAGCATGAAGGGTATCAGTTCGAAGGGGCCGAAGCCTCCTTCGAACTCCTGATGCGCTCCGTATCCGGCTCCTTCAAGCCTTTCTTCGAAGTGGATTTCTTCCATGTGCTGATGGAACAGAAAGGCCACGATCCGGAAGGTCTTTCCGAGGCCACGATCCGGGTGCGGGTAGGGGATCGGTACGAACATACGGCAGATCTGGGAAACGGGCCTGTCAACGCACTGGACAACGCGCTCCGGAAAGCGCTTCTGGCTTTCTATCCTGAAGTGGCATCCATCACCCTTCTCGACTACAAGGTGCGGGTTCTCACCGGAAACCACGGTACCGCATCCCGGGTCAGGGTCCTGATCGAATCCGGGACGCCTTCAATGAAATGGGGAACCGTCGGAGTCTCCGAAAACGTCATTGCCGCCAGCCTCCTGGCACTGAAGGACAGCATCGACTACTGTCTTCTCAAGACCGGGGTCCGGCCTCTATGAGTTCTCCCCTGATTCATCCCACTGCACTGGTGGATCCGGACGTCGAACTGGGAGAGGACGTTTCAATCGGACCGTTCTGCATCGTCCGGGGTCCCTCCCGCATCGGAGCCGGAACGATTCTGATGGAACGGGTTTCCATTTGCCCCGGAGTCGAGATGGGGGAAGGGAACAGGATCCATATGGGGGCGATTATCGGTCACGAGCCTCAGGACAGGGCCTATGGTGGCCAGATCACCCGGACACGGATCGGAAACGGGAACGAAATCCGGGAGTATGTCACGATCCACAGGGCCACCAAGGAAGGAACCGAAACGGTTCTTGGCGACAGGAACCTTTTGATGGCCCAGTCCCATGTCGCCCACAACTGCCACATCGGCAACCAGGTCATCATGGCAAACGGCGCACTTCTCGCCGGACATGTCCGGGTCGATGACCATGCCTTTCTTTCAGGGGCGGTTCTTGTTCACCAGTTTGTCCGGATCGGACGATTGTCCCTCCTTCGCGGAGGAGCCCGGACAAGCCGTGATGTCCCGCCGTTCTGCATCATCGACGGAACCCACACCGTGCGCACCCTGAACAGGGTCGGACTTCGCCGTGCCGGCTACACGGCCGGGGAAATCGCGGAACTCAAGAAATCCTTCCGCGAGATCTTTCTGGGCCGCTCCCTCAAAAGATCGTTCATCGAATCGATTTCACAAATGGGGGACAGTCTGTCAAGAGAGCTCGCACTCTTCATTCTGTCAAGCCGCAGGGGGGTATGTCATGCACGTGCTTTCGTTGACAAAACCCTATCCAATGAATATGATTGACCCACTATTTTCTTGGGAAAAATAATGAAAAGACTTGATATCGTTCAACGCGTTCTTCAAAAATCGAACCGGTCCGACTACAATGCCAAATTTGTCGGGCAGGTTTTCGATGTATTTCTGGAAGAGATTTCTTCATCCCTGGAAAACGGCGAGGATGTGAAGATCTCGGGGTTCGGGTCCTTTATCGTTCGGAAGATAAAAGATCGTCCAGGCAGGAATCCCAAAACAGGGGAACCTGTTCAGATACCTGCCCATCACACGGTCCTGTTCCACCCGAGCCGGGCCTTTTTCAAAAAGGGTCACGGGTCGGGGGAAGACTAGGGGGGCGATGTGAGATCACCTCAAGTGAATCCTCACATCACCCAGAAATACCGGATCGGCGAGGCTTGTCGCATTCTCGGCATTACTGCCGCCACTCTCCGATACTGGGAAAAGATCTTTCCGGTTCTTTCCCCCAAGAAGACCCGGGGCGGACAACGGGAGTATTCGGAAGAAGACCTCCGTTTCCTGGGAAAGATCATCGATCTCGTTCAGGTGGAAGGCCGGTCCCTCAAGGGAGCCAAGGGCTTTCTGGACGGAACAAGCCCCACGGAGAGCCCCCAGTGGATCGGCGAGATGCTGGTCGAAGTCCGTAAGGCTATACAAATCATGGAAGAGAACGACTCTGAAATCGGGGCGTAGCGCAGCCCGGTAGCGCACTCCCTTGGGGTGGGAGTGGTCGAAGGTTCAAATCCTTTCGCCCCGACCAGTTTTGATGCTGTTTCCCAGTTCGCTGAAGTTGGCCTCCACGCCATGTTTCGGGGATCAATGCCAGGCTTCCAGGAGTTCCTTGAAAAAACCCCTCATTCTTGTATCCAATGACGATGGAATCTCTTCCGAAGGAATCCGGTTTCTGGAAGACGCGGTTGCCCCTTTGGGAGACGTCTATGTCGTCGCGCCGGACCAGGAGCGTTCCGCGGCCTCCCATGCACTGACGATTCACAAGCCCCTCAGAATCACGGAGAAGGACCCGCGGCATTTTGCCCTGAACGGAACCCCGACAGACTGCATCAACTTCGCCCTGTACGTCATTCTCCCCAGAAAACCGGACCTGATCGTTTCGGGAATCAATCACGGCTGCAATCTTGCCGATGACGTGACCTATTCAGGCACGGTTTCCGCGGCATTCGAAGGCTCCATCCTGGGGACAACGTCGCTGGCTTTTTCCCTGGAAACGCCGGACGATCCCTCCAATCCTCTCCAGTTCGGGACAGCCATGCACTATGCCCGGAAGATTGCGGCTCTCCAGCTGGGAAACCCTTCGGAAACCTCGGTCCTGCTGTCCGTCAATATCCCCGATCTCCCGCTGGAGAAGGTCCGGGGAATACGCGTCACCCACCTCGGAAAACGGCTCATCAACGAGACGAACATCATCCGGAAGGAAGATCCCCGGGGCAGGCCCTACTACTGGATCGGAATGGGGCCAAAAGATTATGAGCCCGATATCTCTTCGGACCTCCATGCCATCGATCATGGCTATGTTTCGGTCACCCCGTTGCACCTGGACCTGACACACTACCCTTCGATCGCATCGCTTAAGAAATGGGAGGAATGGACCGGCCCCGAAACAGACGGGAGCGTCCAGAAATGACCTCCGATGCCGAAAAACCCTTCAAGGACAGTCTTGTCCAGACCATCCTGCAGGATTATCCGCATCTTTCCCCCAGACTTCTGGCCGCAACGATACGGATTCCCCGATCCCCGTTTTTCCCCGGAGAGTCTCCTGAACGTCTTTTTTCCTCCTTCCGTCCGAAGGGGTGGGGGGGGCGGATCTCTCCTTCCGTTCTCGAAACCCTCCTGATCCTGACCGATACCCCGATTCATCCGGGGGACCGCATTGCGGTCTTCCGTCCGACAGATCCCTATTTTCTCCTTCTGCTTCTTGAACTGACCCACCGGATCTCCCTGGTCGAAGACGACGAGAAACTCCTTCCGGGGATCCGGCAGTCCGTTCAGGATCTGGGACACTCCTACATCCGGGTTCTTCCTTCCCTCCCGCATCTGTCGGCACTTTCTCCCCCCGTTCAGTCGATTCTTCATGTGGGCTCGGACAGGGAACGACCTGCCTGCGGGGAAAAGGAAGGAATCCCTCCGGAGCGTTTCAGAAGCTGGAACCTTGGAGGACAACTGGAGAAGATGAATCCATGACCAGACCGGTTTTCTACAATACCCTGACCCAGAGACTCTCCCCCCTTGAGCCCGTGCACCCGGATTACGTCACCATGTATGTCTGCGGGGTCACTGTCTACGACGACTGTCATCTGGGACATGCCCGGAGCCAGACTGTGTTCGACGTGATTCACCGTCTTCTTCTCGAGTCGGGATACCGGGTCCGATACGTCCGGAACATTACGGACATTGACGACAAGATCATCCGGAAAGCCCTGGAAACCGGACGGACCATCGGAGAGATCACGGCCATCTACATCGACTCCTTTCACGTGGACATGGAGCGGCTGGGCATTCTTCCCCCGACACTCGAACCCCGCGCAACGGAATATCTGGAACAGATGATCTCGATGATCCAGACAATGCTCGACCGGGGCATCGCATACAGAAAGGGGAACGACGTCTATTTCCGGGTACGGGGATATTCTGCCTACGGCGAACTCTCGCACCAGAAAATCGACGAACTGAGGGCGGGATCCCGCGTCCAGGCCGACGAGGAAAAGGAAGATCCCCTGGATTTTGCGCTTTGGAAAGGGGCAAAGCCCGGCGAACCCTCCTTTCCGGCTCCCTTCGGAGAGGGGCGGCCCGGCTGGCATATCGAGTGTTCCGCCATGTCGCTTGGTCTACTGGGGAACACGATCGATATTCACGGGGGAGGGATGGACCTCATGTTTCCCCATCACGAAAACGAACGGGCCCAGAGCGAATCGACCACCGGAACAACTTTTGTCAAAACCTGGATCCATAACGGATTCGTGACGTTGAACGAAGAGAAGATGTCAAAATCCATCGGAAACATCTTCCGGATCCGGACATTTTTCGAAACGGCACCCTTTCCGGAACCGGTCACGAAAGAATGGCTCCGGGCCTTTCTCCTCTCCACGCACTACCGATCGCCTCTCGACCTGACCGATGAATCGCTGTCCCATGCCAAGAATGCGCTGGACAGCCTCTATCTCTTCCGGGCGCTGCTGGAGAAAAGGGAGGAAGAAGCCAGGGAAGGCCCCCGGACGCGATCGTTCCTCGAAGCCCTCGGAAACGACCTGGATACACCCGTCGCCTTCAGGGTCCTTCACGAACTGAAGAATCATCTGAATCCGTTCCTTTCCCGTGCGGAAAATCCCTCCCCCGAAGACGTTTCGGACGGAAAGGCCATGATCCGGGTCGTTCAGAATACCCTTGGGATTCTGACCCTGTCCTCCGACGAATGGGTATACGGAAAAGGGAAGAGTCCGTCGGGGGATGAGTCCATTCCTCCCGACCAGGTCGAAGCGCTCGTTCTTCAGCGGGAAAAAGCCCGGAAAGAAAAAAATTTTGCCATGGCCGACGCCATCCGGGATCGCCTGAAGAAAGCGGGTTACTTGCTGGAAGACAATCCCGGGGGGTTGCCACGAATCAGGAAGATCTAGAAAGTCCAGGAGGAATCGGCGGTCTTCATGCGGTGCTGGAACTTCTCCGGACACAACCCGGGAGGATTTCACGGCTCTACCTGAAAGACGACCCCCGTCCCGACAGCCGGAGACAGGACATCCTTCAGCGCGCGCGGCAGAACGGGATACCGGTAGACTTCATTCCCCGAGCGGCACTGGAGCGCATGGCGGGAGAACTTGTCCACCAGGGGGTGTTTGCAACGCTCGAACCCCTCCCGCTTCTGGATCTGGGGACATTTCTCGACGACAGGGAGGATCTTCCGTCTCCGCTCGTTGCCGTCGACGGCGTCCAGGATCCCCGGAATCTTGGCGCCCTGCTCAGGACATGCGACGCTGCCGGCGTGCAGGGGATTCTCCTGCCGAAAAGACGGGTGGCTCCGCTTTCTCCTGTCTGCGCAAAAACATCGTCCGGAGCCCTCTTTACGCTTCCCCTGATCCGGGTGGGAAATCTCTCCCAGACACTCCTTTTTCTCAAAAAGAAGGGATATGGGGTTCTGTCGCTCGCTCTTGGAGGGGAGACCAGATACCGCATACAGTTTCCTTCTCCCCTGGTCGTCGTGATCGGAGAAGAGGAAAAAGGTGTCTCGAAACCCGTCCTTCAGCAATCGGACTGGACTGTCGCACTGCCGATGTACGGTCGGGTCGGCTCCCTGAATCTGTCGGTGGCCGCCGGTATTTTCCTTTATGCCCAGCATCCCGATCCCTGAGTTCCTGAAACAATCGGTTGGTTCAGCAAGAATCCTTGTGTATCATTATAGAGGATGGGATGATTCCGCGACGATTCGGCTGCCACGACCGTAACGGATTGTATTGTCAGAAAAAGAAAGGCTGAGAACGCGTGAAGCGAATAGGCACGAACGCCTCCGGGAGCGGACGTTTTTTCCGGAAACTGGCCATTCGGGCATTTGCCGCCGGAATGCTGGGACTGCTCTGTGTGTCAGCGGCCCAGGCTACCGGTCCTTCCGCCCCTGAAAGGGCCTCGTTGCAGAAAATGGGGTTCATCCTGTTCGATGACCGGGAACCGGCCCCGAATCTCAACGGTCCGGAACTCTCCGGAGGAACGGTCTCACTGTCCGCTTTTCGGGGAAAGTGGGTTCTACTGAACTTCTGGGCCACATGGTGCCTGCCCTGTCGTTCGGAGATTCCCACGCTGAACAGGCTGAATGAACGCATGAAAGGCCGCCCGTTCGTCCTGCTCAGCGTCGCCATGGATTACAGTACCGGAAAAATCAGGACCTTCGTCCGGAAAATTCCCGTCCAATATCCGATTGTCCTGGGACGAAAGGGAAAAATCGACGAGCGTTATTTTGGAATGGGGCTTCCGCAAACCTATCTGCTCGATCCCCGGGGAGTCCTGATCGGAAAAGTCACGGGCCCCAGAAACTGGGACACGCCCGACGCGCTGACGCTTTTCAGGGCACTTTCCTCATCCGGCCTCTCTTCGTCTTTATCCGGCCCCCGAAAGGGATCCTCGTGAGAAGGTTGCGACTGGGTCTTGCCCAGATGAATCCCACCGTGGGCGATATCTCGGGAAACCTGGCACATATCAAGGACATGATCGGACATGCCCGCTCCGAACAGGCGGATCTTGTCGCTTTTCCGGAACTGGCGCTGACCGGCTATCCTCCCGAGGATCTGCTTCTGAAACCGACCTTCATCGATCGAAACCTGAAAGCCCTCGAGGAACTCGTTTCCTTCGCACCGGATCTTCTCGTCCTGGTCGGGTTCGTCGACCGGCAGGACGACATCTACAATGCGGCGGCCGTGCTTTACGGGGGCAAGATCATCGGCATCTACAGGAAGCAGTACCTTCCGAACTACGGGGTGTTCGACGAAAACAGGTATTTTCAGGAGGGAACGGAATCCCCGGTTCTGGAGTTCCGCTCCGTCCGGATCGGGATCAATATCTGCGAGGACATCTGGTATCCTAAAGGACCCCTTTATACACAGACCCTCGTGGGAGATGCGGAATGCATCGTCAACCTGTCCGCTTCTCCTTTCCATGCCGGAAAAAGGGAGGTCCGGGAAGGAATGCTCAAAACCCGGGCTGCGGACAATGCCTGTTATATTGCCTACATCAACATGGTGGGAGGCCAGGACGAACTCGTTTTCGATGGACAAAGCCTTGTCATCGGACCGGAAGGGGAGATCGAAAGCCGGGGGAAAGCGTTCCAGGAAGATTTTCTGATCACCGAACTCGACCTGGATCAGGTCTTTCGGGTGCGCCTTCACGACCCCCGAAGGCGCAAGGACAAGTTGAGCCAGTCCGCAGACAGGCCGCTGTGGAACGGAGACAAGCTGGTCACCTGGACCGTGGAAGAGACCTCTCCCGTTTCTCCTGCCGCTTCCAGAGACCGGAAGACCCTCCGGAAAAGCCCTTTGCTCCATCCCAGGGGGAAAATGGAAGAAATCCATGAGGCCCTCGTCCTGGGCGTACGGGACTACGTCCGGAAAAACCAGTTTCAGGAAGTGCTGATCGGATTGTCCGGCGGAATCGATTCCGCTCTTGTGGCAGCCATCGCCACGGATGCGCTGGGACCGGAACAGGTCCACGGGCTCTTCATGCCTTCCATGTACACGTCCCAGGAAAGCTATGAAAACGTCCTGAAGCTCTCGGGCAACCTGCGCATCCCTGTCGAGACCGTTCCGATCGGGGCGACTTTCGAGCATTTCCTCCAGATCCTCTCTCCCTTGTTCCAGGAGCGCGGGCGAGATACCACGGAGGAGAACCTCCAGTCCCGGATCAGGGGGATCATGATGATGGCCCTTTCCAACAAGTTCCACTGGCTGGTGCTGACCACCGGGAACAAAAGCGAGATGAGCGTCGGGTACCAGACGCTTTATGGAGATATGGCAGGGGGATTTGCCGTTCTCAAGGATCTTCCGAAAACACTGGTTTACGATCTGGCCGACTACCTGAACGAACACCGGCACGGGATGATTCCCGACCGGATCATCGAAAAAGCCCCGACGGCCGAACTCAGGCCGAACCAGAAGGATGCGGACTCCCTGCCGCCTTATGAAATCCTGGATCCCATCATGGAGGCATACGTCGAAGACGACAAGGGGTTCGACGAAATCGTCGGAAACGGCTTCGATCCCCGTACCGTCTCCAAGGTTCTTCGACTGATCGATCAAAGCGAATACAAGCGGAGGCAGTCGCCGCCCGGAATAAAGCTCACCATGCGGGCTTTCGGAAAGGACTGGCGGGTTCCGATCACCAACCGGTTCAAGGATATCTGAAACGAAATGCCAGAACCTCCTCAGAGGATTCTGTCGCGATAAGGAGTCTCTTTTGTCCACCATACGAATAGAAGAAGCCATTGAACGCATCCGCAACGGGCGAATGATCATCCTCACCGACGACGAGGATCGGGAAAACGAAGGAGATTTCGTCATTGCAGGCCAGTTTGCGACACCCGAAGCGATCAATTTCATGGCAAAGTACGGCAGGGGCCTCATCTGCGTCACGATGACGACGGAAAAAGCCGAAGCTCTGCGCCTGGAGCCGATGACGGCAGTCAACGAAGCTTCTTATGGAACGGATTTCACGATTTCGGTAGACTCCAGGGACGGGATTTCCACCGGCATCTCCGCGTTCGACCGGGCACATACCATCCAGACGATTGTCCGTCCGGATGCCAAAGCCACGGATCTTGTCCGTCCAGGACATATTTTCCCCATCCGTGCAAAAGAAGGCGGAGTCCTCAAACGGGCCGGACAGACGGAGGGTTCCGTGGATCTGGCCGTTCTTGCCGGAATCATCCCGATCGGAGTCATCTGCGAAATCCTCAACGAGGACGGTTCGATGGCCCGTTTCCCCGACCTGGAAAAGGTTTCGGCGGAACACGAGATTCCCATCGTAACGATCCAGGATCTGATCGCCTACAGGGTGAGACAGGAAAAACTGGTCCTGCAGGTGGCGGAAGCGGATCTTCCGACCGAGTTCGGCGACTTCAAGGCGGTGGTTTTCGAGGACAAGGTCGGACAAGGTCCCCATATCGCGCTGGTGAAGGGAACGATCGATTCGGAAAAACCTGTTCTTGTCCGGGTCCACTCCAGTTGCCTGACGGGGGACGTCTTTCATTCCCACCGGTGCGACTGCGGGCCACAGCTCCGGGAAGCCATGCGCATGATCGAAAAAGAAGGATCGGGAATCGTTCTCTACATGAACCAGGAAGGCAGGGGTATCGGACTTGCCAACAAGATCAAGGCCTACAGTCTTCAGGACCAGGGATACGATACGGTCGAGGCCAACCTGAAGCTCGGGTTCAAGGACGACCTCCGCGATTACGGATTGGGAGCCCAGATCCTGTGCCAGCTGGGTGTCCGGAAACTTCGTCTCATGACCAACAACCCCAGGAAGATCGTCGGATTGACAGGGTACGGTCTGGAGATGGTCGACAGGGTTCCCGTCGAAATCACTCCGGAAGACCGGAACAGGCGTTACCTGAAGACAAAGAAGGACAAGCTGGGCCATCTGCTCAGCAAAATCTAGAAAGAAGACCGTGGAAATAAGGAAACTCGATTCCCCGGCCCCGAACAGGGGCTGGAGGGTTCTGATCGTCGTCAGCGAATTCAACTCCCTTGTGACCGAACGCCTCCTCTCCGGTTGTCTCGAAGCCTTGCAGGACTCGGCTTTCCCCCCTGAGAGCGTCGATATTGTCCGGGTTCCGGGGGCCATGGAAATCCCTTCGACGCTTTCGCTCCTTTTGCCAGGCTCCGATTACGATTCGGCCATTGCTTTCGGTTGCGTCATCCGGGGGGAGACCGGCCACTACGACGCAGTCGTCCAGGGCGTTACCTCCGGAATCATGAATCAAAGCCAGTTGCACGGGATCGCCGTCGTATTCGGAATCCTCACCGTGGACTCCCTCCAGCAGGCGATGGACCGGATCGGGGGAAAGGAAGGCCACAAGGGGAGGGAAGCCGGTGAAACGGCCCTCCGCATGGCACAGATCTCCCTCCGGTTTTCCGGAAGAAAGCGCGCATGACCGACAGTGCCGGACGGCCCCGATCCCAGAGTCGATCAGAGTGGAACAGGCAACTCCACAAAGCCCGCGTCGAAGTCCTTCAGTCCCTGTTCTCCAGGGAGTTCCTTCCGAACGGGTTCAGCGGGGGAACCCCATTTTCCGCCACCTCCCAGCTGCCGGCCATTGCCAGAGACTTGAGAGGACGGATCTGGACGGGCGTGACGGAAAACCGGACGGAAATCGACGGGATCATCCAGTCCCTCTCCCTCCAGTGGAGTCTCGAACGAATGGGCAGGATCGACAGGAATATCCTGAGAATCGGAACCTACGAGATTCTCCATGAACCGGACATTCCCTTCAGGGTCAGCGTGGACGAATCTCTCGAACTCGCACACCAGTTTTCGGAGCCCGAAGCCATTTCATTCATCAACGGCATTCTCCACCAGGTCGGAGTCCGTCTGAATCCGGAAAAGGTCGGGAAAGGTCAGGACAGATCGGCGGATCACGAAAAGAAAGGGGAAGGAGCCCAATGAGACTCGACAGATCGGGCACGCCGGACCATCGGGACGAATCCCTCCCTTCCATGCCTGTCTGGGACGGGGGTCTCTTTTCCGAACCCTTTCCCTTCCGGATCTTTCTTTTCAGAAAAGACACGACCGCACTCAACGGCCTGCTGGGATGGCTCGACATGTGGCATTCGGGACTTCTGACCCGAACCCTGGCCCCGTTTTTCCGGGCGGAGAAGCAGTTTCCGGAATCGTTTCTGCTCTTTACGGCAACGCCCCCCCTTCACCACGGGTTCCTCCTGTTGCCGATCGACGGATTCTCCGACGGACAGCTGGCCGAAACGCTCATCCGGATCACCCGTCAGATGAAACTGGAAATCGCCGTGATCGACGTTGCGATGCTTTCCAACGACACCCTTCTGGAACTGGAGTCTATCGCAAAAGAGAGTCGTCTCCCCGGAGAATCCGTCCGGATCTTTCTCTCCGATCCTTCCGATTTCCCCGCTTCGTGCCTCACGAGGACCGCAGGCACAATGAAAGGGCTCTAGCCGCCCGTCCCGATATTTCCGTAAAAGCCGCATCAGGCAACCCGGTCACCTTCCACGACCGGAGCAAGGAGAGAGATTCCAGATGATCGACCGCTACACACGAGAAACAATGAAAGCCCTGTTTGCACCGGAACACCGTCTCGAAATCTGGCTTGAAGTCGAGCGGGCCGCTACGCGCGTTCTCTCGGAAAAGGGGATGGTGGACTCCCGGGCGGCAAACCTGTTCCTGAACGCTTCCGTCCGTCTGGATTCCGTCCGGATGGAAGAAATCGAGGCGGAGACAAGACATGATGTCATTGCATTCCTGACGATGGTTTCCGAACAGTTGCCCGAACCCGCCCGGGCCATTCTCCACTTCGGAATGACCAGCCAGGACCTGGTCGATACGGCCCAGAGCCGAATCCTGACGGACGCCACCGACCATGTCCTTGAAGGCATGAAACGTTTTTCGGAAATTCTGAAATCGCTGGCTCTCGCCCACCGGAAGACCGTCATGGTCGGACGTTCGCATGGCATCCACGGAGAACCTATCGTCTTCGGGGTCAAGTTCCTGTCCTGGTACGCGGAGTTCCGGCGCCATGAAGACCGGCTCCGACACGCACGGGAGACCATGAGGGTCGGAAAAATGTCGGGGGCCATGGGGACGGCCGTCCACATCGATCCGGATACGGAAGAGGCCATTCTGGCCTCGCTGAACCTGAAGCCGGAAGAAATGGCGACACAGGTTGTCTCCAGGGACCGTCATGCGGAACTGATGTCCGTTATCGCCCTGATCGGAACGTCGCTCGAAAAAATCTCGGTGGAGATCCGACACCTCCAGCGCACGGAGGTCCGGGAAGTCGAAGAGCCTTTCCGCAAGGGACAGAAGGGTTCTTCCGCCATGCCGCACAAACGGAATCCCATCGGAGCGGAAAACATTTCGGGCCTTGCTCGGCTCCTCCGTTCCTATGCCCAGGCCGCCTACGAAAATGTGGCGCTCTGGCACGAACGGGATATCAGTCATTCCTCGGTGGAGCGCGTCATCCTCCCGGACGGGTTCCTGCTGCTCGATTACATGCTCGACCGATTGGGAACCATCCTGAGAGATCTGGTCGTCTATCCGGACCGGATGCAGGAGAATCTCGATTTGACGGGAGGACTCGTGTATTCTCAGGCAGTTCTGCTGACGCTCGTCCGGTCGGGACTTTCCCGGGAAAAGGCCTACAGGATTGTTCAGGATGCGGCGATGCAGACATGGCAGGGGGAGGGAACCCTCCGTGAAACGCTCGTGCGCCATCCCGATTTTCCGAAAACACTGGATCCGAGGGAATGGGAAGAATCCTTCAGTCCCGAACAGTACATGAAGAGCATCGATGCCCTTTATCGGAGAGTTCTGGAAGAATCTCCCCGGAACAGTACCGGCACTCGCAATTGAGGGAGGAATCCGCCTTGGAGTGGATCAGGATTTATGAAGGCAAGGCAAAAATCCTCTTTGAAACCGGGGAAAGGGGATCCGTTGTCCAGCGCTTCAAGAACGATGCGACGGCGTTCAACGCCCTGAAAAAAGGAAGCATTCCCAACAAGGGGGCGATCAACTGCCAGCTCTCGTCCCATCTCTTCCAGTTTCTGGAGTCCAACGGCATCCGGACGCATTTTCTCGAACGGATCTCCCCGATCGACATGAAGATCCGGCAACTCAGGATGGTCGGTCTCGAGGTCGTCGTGCGGAACCGGGTTGCGGGGTCTCTCGTCAAACGGCTGGGGATGGAGGAGGGGACTCCTCTTGCCCAGCCGATCCTGGAGTGGTACTACAAAAGGGACGATCTGGGCGATCCGCTGGTCAACCGGGACCATATCCGCATCCTCCGTCTTGCCGAAGATGCCGTACTCGCACAGATCGGGCAGATGGCCAAAAGGGCCAACGATCTCCTTGTCCCCTACTTTGCGGAAAGAGGCATCCTTCTTGTAGACATGAAGTTCGAGTTCGGAACGGATGAAACAGGCTCGCTCTTCCTGGGAGACGAAATCAGCGGAGACACCTGCCGGTTCTGGGATGCAACGACCCATGACAAGATGGACAAGGACCGTTTCCGTCAGGACCTGGGAAAGATCGAGGAAAACTATCTTGCCTTATTCAGGAGGGTAACCCGCCATGAACCCGAAATCTGATGCCACGCTCTCCCTCTCGAAAGTGACGATTCTCGTCCGGGTCCGGGAGGGAATTCTCGACCCCCAGGGACAGGCTGTCCTGCAGGCCCTCCACGACATGGGAGAAAACGATCTCTTTTCCGTCCGCATCGGAAAACTGATCGAAATCTATATTCCAAGCTCCGACACGCTCGAATCCCGCCTAGAATCATGGTGCAGGGATCTTCTCTCGAACCCTCTCGTGGAATCCTATGAGATCCAGAGCATCAAACCGGTTTCCCACCAACCCATGAGCGTGTGATGGCCAAGCGGAAGATTCCCCGCTTTCTCCTCTCCCGTTTTCTGTATTCAATGCCCGGAATTCTCCTGGCAGGGGGAATTTTCCTCCTTTTTCTCATGTTATCCGCCGAAACGGGCGCCCTTGACAGGGCCCACCACCTGAATCTGGCCGCCATTGCCCGCCTCGACTCCCTCATGAACTCCAGGCATCCGGAACAGGTACCGGCGCAGATCCGGGAAATGTCGTCGAGTATGGGAGGACGGACAACCCTGCTCGATCCGGGAAGGAAACCGGCTTACAGAAATGCGCAGATACTGGACAAGATGCAGAGTTTCTCGCGTATTCCCGATACGTGGTTCAAGTCTCCCCATGGGCCCTTCGTCTTTCCCTGGCCACCCGACAGCGTTCCGGAGCAGCTTGCCGAACAGGCTTCCCGAATCTCCGGAATCAAGGGGGCAAACCACCTTCTGACCAATCGGGAGGGGATACCCACTCCCCTTCAACCGGTGGGCGGGTTTGCGGCCTGGTCCACACCGGTTCCGAACGCTCCGTCCTGCGCTCAGTGTCACGGGTTCGACTCCGAGATTCTCGGGTATATGGTGACATTCGTTCCTGTCCCATCCATCCTCCCTGACCATCGGGGTCGCGCGCTCTGGGGCTTCTGGCCATTGCCCGCCCTGAACCAGAAAATCATCTTTTCCGTTGCCGCTGTCGTATCGGGAATCCTCTTCGCGGGATTGGTCCTTCTGGAGGGAACGGGAAATCGGAGAACCTTTCGACGAACCCTTGAAAAAAGTTCCAAGAGCCCTCAAGAGAGCCCCGGACAGCGTTCCGGATCCGGCAGTCCGTCAGGGGAAGCGGAACCGGTCTCCCCGGCAGATCTGTCTCCGATGGATCTGGCAGAAAAGGCGGCATTGTCTTCGCGTCTTGTCACCCTGGATCGGGAGATCGAAAAGGAGATCGAACTCCTCCCCCATGCCGGGATACAGGCCCCTGTCGATCTCGACAAGAAAGAACGGAACCGGGAGACGCTCGAACGATTCTCGGCCTGGTCCGATCAGGCCGAGATGTTGCTCATGGACCTCAAAACCCTTGTGTCGGAAAAGACTGATCCTCTGCTCGCAAAATCCCTCCTGACGCTGGAAAAACTCAAGAACGAAGCGCTGGATCTCAACCTTGCACTGGAGGACATCTCTCTCGATACCTCTCGCATCACGCCTCCCTACGAATCCTTGGCCGATATGGAAAAGGCATGGATCGAAGAATTGCGGACGGCGCTTCGCCATCTTCATGCCGAAGTCCGGGCCATTGTCGGGATGCTCCACAATCTGCCGCCTTCCCCCCCTTCCGAGAGCAAGGGCTGACCGGGTGGCCGCCATGATTCTCCTTCATGCCGGTCTCGGTTCCAGAATGGACATTCATGCGGAAAATCTGTTCCGGACGGTTCTCGAAGAGGGGAAAGAACGGCTTCTCCGGGGGGAGAACGCACTTTCGACATCCTGGGCATTGACCGGTCTCCTCGAGGCATCGGGGCTTTTCAATGCCGGGGTCGGCGCCATCCCGCAGGAAGACGGGGTCGTCCGGAGGGATATCGGGACGATGGACGGCCGGAATCTCAAAGCCCTGGGAATCCCGGGCATCACAACCCTGTCCTGCCCCTCCCGCATCCTTCCGGAGCTTTTTTTCTCGACGCGTCATGTCCTTCTGTCAGGAGAGGCGACTTCCCACTGGATCTCCCGAATGGGGCTGGCCGATCTTTCTGTTGCGCCAGGCTTCTCTCCCGATTCTCTTTCGTACTGGAAAAAATCCATCGACGAACCGGGAGGGGGCACTGTCGGAGCGGTCGTGTTCGACGGAAACGGCCATTGTGCCGCGACCACCTCCACCGGGGGCATGGGGCGCATGAGGCCGGGACGCATCGGGGACAGTTCCATCCCCGGTGCAGGATATTACGCCGATGATCAGTTGGGAGCGATCTCGATGACGGGGACCGGAGAATCCATCCTCAGAACCGTCGGAGGTCTCAGACTCCTGCTGGAGGCCGATCGGCCGCCGGACCGCCGGACGGCGCTTCGCGACGTCAACCGTCTGCTCGAATCGATGAGCGGAAAAACGGAAGGAAAGATCGGCGGGATACTGATCTCACGAAAAAACGGTCCGTTTGTCCTGCATTCCCCCGGACCGATGCTGGCCGGATCCTGGTCA
>DAIEST010000264.1 GCA_027346125.1 Leptospirillum sp.
AGTTCGTAGGCGCCGGCACCGGTCAGATCGCTGTTGATGTACTGGTTGTTGAAGGTCTGCAGCGTGGGAGAGGTGGGGAAATGGACGCCCTGGACGAAAACGATCCGGGTCGCTCCTGAGAAAGTGTTCCGGTCGTAAAGATCCAGAAGATTGGCGATCCAGAGGTCTCCCGGTACGGCCAGAAAGCCGGGGTTGTTGTTTCCCAGCCCCGGGCTGTACGCCGTGGAGGGAGCCGACCAGTTCCAGCGGTAATAAAAGGGCTCCGTGACCTGGACCATCCAGCGTTTTCCGGCCAGAACCTGGAGCGTGTTCTCCTGGGTCATGAGAAGCTGGGAAGCATCGATTCCCCGGATGTTCGGACTGAAGGCCGCAGAGCCTGAAATCCAGGAGCTTGAATAGTCGAAACGCATGGACAGCATCAGATCGTTCGTCCAGAACATGGCTGCATCCACTCCCATGTGTTCCAGGCAGAACACGCAGGCCGAAGCCGGCCTGGTCTGGAGAAGCAGCGATATCACGACAAAGAGGATCGCCAGTCCGTTCCGTACCTTTCCGGGGCGTAGGCGGTTTGCCGAAGGACGAGAAGGATTTCTTCTCAAAACGGTGAAAAATCGCATGGAGTCTCCTTAAGTCATAGGGATGTCTTGAATCGTGTTTTCCCGGGAGCATCGAAGACAGATGTGAACGGAACGGACGTTGCGGCAGAGGCGTCGTAGCGGAGACGGCCAATGAGGAGGTCGTCAGGGGCTGAGAGGCCCGTCCGGATGACCATTGTTGGGAAAATGACGGGTCTGCTGCCTTTTTGAAAGGTGCGTCCGATCACGTGCATGATGGTCCTTGTGGATCGATGTCACTAAACTACAGGGAAATTTCGAGGATCGAGACGGCACGGAAGCATTCGCGAACAATGCCCGTTCCCGATCGCTCTTGTGATTTGAGAGAAGACTCAGATGGAAAGGGGTCTTGGAGGGGGGAGCAGGACGGAGTTGCCGACGGACGCCATACGATCCGGAGTTCCGGGGAAATGTTCTTCGGACGACCGGCCCGTCGGGGGCGTGGAAAATTCCTTGAGGAGACAGTCGAGATGGCCTGTCCCGGAGAAAACTCCGGAGTGCCGGTGAGGGCACTCGAGGGAAGGCCATCCGTGCGTCCTGAAATGGTGGCAAAAGTCGGGTGAAGAAGAACCCGGATCTCCCGCGACCGAAAGAGCGGAAAAAGGAGCGTTCGCGGGGAATGGCCGGTCCGGACGGCTGGTCTGGGGATGGAGCGAAAAGGACGAAAGGGAAGCCGTTCCTGTCCCGGGACGAATCCGGGAGGATGCGCCTGCTTCCGGATTCCAGACGGTAGATGTCACGCACAAGGCCAGAATCAGCGCCAGTACGGATTTTGGGAGCATCGTTCGGCCCTCGTCTTTCTGGAAAATATTTCTTTGGTAGAGTATAGGGGAGACTCCACAAATGATCAAGATCATGTGTCCGGCCCTGTCCATTCCGGTTCCCGACTCCGGGCGGGGGAGATCGGGAAGATGCGGAATGCTCTGTCCGCTCCGGGTCTCCGGGGGGTTGCACAGTGCTCTTGCGCCGGCTGGTACACTGCGGCGCGGTTCTGATAGAATCGTGAAGTCAATCGGATTGTCACGGGGTGGGACAGCGCGGCTTCCTCCCAGCCTTCTTGTCGAAAGGAACGGAACGAATGGATTTCAGAAAAAAATGGTCCCAGCGGATCCAGAGTCTGCCTCCCTATCTCTTTGCACGGATCGACGAAAAGAAAAGAGAGGCGATTTCGCGCGGAATGGATATCATCAACCTCGGAATCGGGGATCCCGATACACCGACGCTCGCCCCGATCGTGGAATCGGCGAAGTTGGCGGTCGCAAAGCCGGAACATCACCAGTACCCTTCCTATGAAGGCATGCTGTCCTTCCGGACGGAAGCGGCCGGATGGTATGAAAGACGGTTCGGGGTCAAGCTGAATCCCGAGAATGAAGTGCTCGGACTGATCGGTTCGAAGGAAGGGATCGGACACCTCCCCCTGGCGTTCGTGGACGCCGGCGACGTGGTCCTGGTTCCGGAACCGGGATATCCGGTCTACCATGCCGGAACCCTGTTTGCCGGAGGCACGACCCATTATCTGCCGATTCTCGAGTCGAACGGGTACTTGCCCGACCTCGATGCGGTTCCGGAATCGGTCTACCGGAAAACGAAGATCCTCTTCCTGAACTACCCGAACAATCCGACAGGAGCGACGGCGCCCGACGACTTCTTTCCGAAGGTGATCGGGAAAGCCCTGAAGTACGGCTTCATCGTGGCGCACGATGCGGCCTATTCCGAAGTGTACTACGACAACCAGGCGCCGAAGAGCTTCCTGTCCTGTCCCGGAGCGATGGATGTCGGCATCGAGTTCCACAGCCTCTCCAAAACCTACAACATGACAGGGTGGCGCGTGGGATTCGCGGTTGGAAACGCCACGATTCTCGCCGGCCTGGGAAAAATCAAGAGCAACATGGATTCCGGGATCTTCCAGGCATTGCAGGAAGCGTCCATCACGGCGCTGGCTCTTCCGGATTCGAAGCTTGCCGATCTAAGGAGCCTTTACCAGAGACGACGGGACGTGTTCGTCCCCGGCCTTGTTCGTGCCGGATTGAGGGTTTCTCCGCCCAAGGCGTCCTTCTACATCTGGGCAGGTCTGCCCAAGGGGATTTCATCCGAGGAGGCCGCGTTGGCTCTTCTGGAAAAGGCCGGGATTGTATCGACTCCCGGAACGGGATTCGGGACATCGGGCGAAGGATATGTACGGTTTGCCCTGACGGTAGGAGAAGACAGACTGTCCGAAGCGGTTTCCCGCATGGAAAAACTCGGTCTGTTCAAGCGCCTCTGATGTGGTTCGGGGTCGGTCTGGGAGGGAATCTCCCGGGGACCCCGTCCGCATTCCGGTCGGTCGTCCGCTCCCTTTCTTCGGACGGACGGCTCTGCCTGACCGGTCTGTCGAGATGGTACCGTACCGTTGCGTGGGAAGTTCCGGCTCCTCCTTACTGGAATTGCTGTGTCGCGGGAACATCGCGTATGGGAGCGGAGGAGTTTTTCGCCCTTCTGGAACATCTCGAGAAGAAATTCCCGCGCAGGGGAAAGGGGAAGGTATGGCCCCGAACCCTGGATATCGATCTTCTTTTTTTCAGTCCTCCCCCGTCCGGACTTCCTTCTTTCCTGACCCTTCCCCATCCGTCCCTCCGGAAACGTCCGGTTCTTCAACTGATTCTGTCCGAAGCCTGCAGGGACGGGAGGATCCCGCTGTCTTTCTCGGGCATTTCCTACCCTCCGGGCCATCCGTTGGGGGAACCGGACCCGGGAGGGTATTCCCGATGGGGGTTTCAGGGAGGGGAAAATCTTGTCCGGGATCGGGCGTGGTGAAGTGAGGCTTTCTTTCGTGCGGATGATCCGGATCGTTGTCGCAGTGTTCGTTGCCCTGTGCCTGGTGCCCTGTGGACGGGGCGACCGGGTGGCGCTTGCGGATCCCCTGACGTATGAGCTGATGGGAGGAGAGTCCATCTTTTCCCAGGATTCGTGGTACTACTTCGGCCAGGTCGGAGTGTTTGTCCCGCTGAACCAGGGCATCCTGAGGCAGACGGCTTCCGAACGGCCGGATGTCGGAACGGCCGGAACGGATACCCCGACGCTTCATGTATTCCTGGGGGTCAGCGATTTTGTCTACCTGACTTCCGGTACGATCTCTCCCAAGAATGTCGATACCTACACGGGGGTGAACCCGGCGGTGGGGATTCGTTGGCCGATGACAAACGGATTCCTGGAAGGGGATGTCGGTGTCGCGCTGGCCAACGCGTTCCAGCCCCTTTCTCCGGTCCAGCAGATGATCGGTCTTTTTCTCCAGGGGGAGCTCTATCAAAAGCTGGGACCGGGGGCGCTGGATCTTTTTGGAGACTATACCGGGTATATTGCATTTGGTTATCTCCAGGCCCGGTATCTTCTTCCTGTCTGGTCGGGGAAAGATTTTTCCATTTTTGCCGGTCCGGAGGATATCGGCGAATTCAGTTACAACTACTGGGCGGGACAGGGTGGCGGGGCCATCGGCATCCTGATCCCTTCGATCAAGAGCTATCTGACGCTGGACGCAGGGTTGCTCCGGTCCTCTGCGGGAGAGGGTGCCGGTGGGTACGAGGGGTTTTCCTGGTATGTCTCTTTTTGACCGCATGGGCAGGGGGTCTTCTCCTGCAGCGCTGGAATCGTTCCGCAGCGGAATGGACTGGTTCTCCGCACGGAATGCCCTGGTGGCCTGGTACGGGGAAAACGCCCGGCGGCTTCCCTGGCGGGAGGATCGGACGCCCTATCGCGTCTGGGTTTCGGAAATCATGCTGCAGCAGACGACGGTTCCCACCGTACTGGGTTTTTTCGATCGCTTCATGGGCGTTTTTCCGGATGTTGCGCGGCTGGCCGGAGCACCCCTCGAACAGGTTCTGAAGCAATGGGAAGGACTGGGATATTACCAGAGAGCCCGGAATCTCCATCGGGCGGCCGGAATGGTCGTGGAGCGGGGCGGGTTTCCGAAGGATCCGGAGGGGTGGATGTCCTTGCCGGGAGTCGGCCGTTCAACGGCCGGGGCGATCTGTTCCATTGCGTCGGGACAGGCGACGCCGATTCTGGACGCCAACGTGCGGCGCGTCCAGCGGCGCTTTCTCCAGGCGATGGGGGGACAGAAGGAGGAAGAACCCCTTCTCTGGGAGAGTTCCCTGAGGTTCGTGCAGGGGACGGAGGATCCCGGGACGGTCAATCAGGCCCTGATGGAACTGGGCGCGCGCGTGTGTCTTCCGAAGGCGCCCCGTTGCACCGCGTGTCCCGTGTCCCTGTTCTGCCTGACGGCAGTCACCGGTGCCTCGGCGGAGCTTCCTTCTTCCCGTCCGGCGGAGCGGCCGACGCGGGTTCGTACGGCGATCGTGCCCGGAGACGGTTCGCAGCTTTGTCTTGTCCAGGGAACAGGGCGACGTCTTCTCCAGGGACTCTGGGATCTCCTGTCGTCGGAAGGGGAGCCCTCCCCTGACTGGCAAAGGCTGGGGCGGGTCGAACACCTTTATACGCATTTCCGGGAAGAGGTTCATGTGGTTTGCGTGGATCCTTCCGTGGCAGAGGCGCTTGCCCAGGGGCATCCGGTCCGCTGGCTTTCTCCGGTCCTGGCCAGAGAACTTCCGATGACGGGGGTGGCCCGGAAAATTCTTTCCCTTCTGGAGGGGATGGGGTTCGGGAGAACGGTATGACTGTCCGTGGCGCGGCTCTCTGGTTTCTGGCCCTTTCCGGTCTCTTCACAGGAGCCTGTCAGACCCAGACGGGTCTTGTCTGGTCCATTCTTCCTTTGGGGAGCGGAATCCAGCCCACATCTGTCTCGTGTCCCGCGGTTGGAACATGTTATGCGGTCGGGGGGAACGGACTGATCCTGAAAACCCTGGACGGCGGGTCGTCGTGGATTTCTCTCGACATGGCAAACGGTGGTCCCGCACTGGCCAATTTCAATCTGACGTCGATCAGCTGTCCCACTTCCCTGGTCTGCTACATCACGGGAAACCAGGGGCTCATTCTGGGAACGTCGGACGGGGGCCAATCCTTCCAGATCGCAAACGAGACGGTGAACGGAAATCTCACCTTCAATTCCGTTTCGTGCCAGCCGGCACTGATTCCGGCTTGCGTCGCAGTGGGAAACAACAACACGATTTTTGTCCTGCCCCAGCTTGGGGGAGTCTGGGGCGCCGATCTGGCCGTCCAGACGGCGATCGGTCCGGCCAATTACAATCAGGTTTCCCTTTCCGGCACGACATTCTATATTTCGGCCATCACCCCGTCCGGCCAGGGGACCAGCGGGCTGATCGTCTCGTCCAACGGGGGAGCGAGTTTCCAGTTTCTGGGGATCCCGTCGCCGCAAGCCCCCCAGGGGATTTCGGGGGTGGCCTGCCAGTCGCAGGTCTCTTGCGTGGCGGACGGTCCGGGAGCGCTTCTGGCGACCTCCAACGGTGGACAGGGCTGGATTTCTGTCGGACTTTCGGGATCCCGCGCTCCGCTGGGCTTTCTGACAAGTGTGTTTGCGACCTCCGACGGTTCCTACTGGGCGGCCGGCTCATCGGGGACGCTGCTCCAGATCCCGGCGGTATCGGGGTCCGGCGGCGTGACAGGGGTCGCTCTTCCCCAGAGTCTTCCGGGCAACTCCGTCATCCTGACAGTGGGTGGGGTTTCATGCCAGAGCGCGGGAGTCTGTCTGGCGGTCGCCTATTCGCCGTCGGTTCCGGGTGTGATTTACGAATCCGTGGCAGGGGTGGCCTCTTCCGGGGCGGGTGGGTGAGTTCCGGTTCTCTTGTGATTTCAGGATTCCTCCAGTATCCTTGGAACGGTTGCCCGCAGGGCGTCTGACCGGCGGGCAGAAACGAAGGGTTTCCGGTGGCATTGTTCGTTTTCAGGATTTCAAGGAGGTTGACCATGCGTAGAAGAACGATGGGAACAGGCGTGGCCCTGTTGTGTGGCGCCATGCTGCTTTCAGGGTGCTACGGACAGTTCGCCCTGGTCAGGACGCTCTACAAGGCCAACGGTCAGGTAGAGAACAAGTGGGCCCGGTCCGGACTGACTGCACTCATGGTGATTCTTCCGGTCTATGAGTTTGCCGGCCTGGGGGATGTGATCATCTTCAACCCGATTGAATTCTGGACGAAGAAGAATCCCATCACCAACACCGCATCGGTCGCCATGAACGGGAAGAAGAATGTCCCGCTGAACGGAACGACTGCGGGTACCGCCAAAAACGGCGATCACGTAACCGTTTCCTGGCATTACGACAGGGACCGTTCCCGCGTGTCGGCTGTGGTCGTTTCCCGCTCGGAAGCCGGCAAGGTCTCGGTCCGGCTCGTTCGCTCCCGTTCCCTGGCCGGAGCGGTGACGATGGGCAATGTCCAGTTGACTGGCGTGACTTTTGACGGAAATCTTCCGACGGTGCGCCGGACGCTGGGATAGTCACATCCGGCGAAGGGAGCTTTTCCGGCTATGCGGACGGGGGGGCGTGTTCGTCCTCCCCGTCCTTTCTCAAGGCTTCCCGGAAGGCATCCCAGCCGGCATGATAGGCTGCGCGAAGAGAGTCCGCTTCAGACCTGAGACGTCCTGCTCCTTCAGTCAGCAATTCCCGTTCGTTTTCGAGGAACTCGGATGATTCTTCCTTGAGCGCCGCAAGGGTGTGCTGAAGCCGGTCGGAAGCCTTTCGCCTGACTTCCGGAGAAACGAGAAGCGTCAATGCAGCTCCGGCGACGGCTCCGGAAATGAAGAGAAGAAGCGTTTCGGTCGATGATCGCTCTGAGTTCGGCATGTGTGGCTCCTTTGAGGAAGATGGGTAGGGTTACTTTCCGGGAGAAGCGGGACCATTGTCCTTCCGATCCTTGTGGCTTCGTCCCCATGCGCCCCGGAATGCCCTTGTGCCGGCGCCGATCGCCTTGATGATCAGTCTGAGGGGAACGGGACCCGCTCCTGTCCGGAGGGGCAACCACCTGAGAAGGCGAAAGAGAGGGGAAAGACCCAGATCGTCGACCCGTTTCCGGGTGGAACGATAGGCCGATTCCACCTCTTCGGTCAGGGAGTCGAGCCGTCCAAGGACCGAGGAAAGCCGTCCGATGGCGGGAAGGGATTCCTGCTCGATCCGGGAAAGGGTCCCGTCCAGATGGTCCATGAATCGGACGAGGCGTACGGCGAGAACGACGAGTGCGACGACACAGATGGTTGCAAGAACGAGAATGATGTCTTCGAATGTGGTCATGTTCTCCTGCCGTATCAAAAGTTCTTCCGCTGCGGATCGGCAATCCGAAAGAATAATGAGGGTATTCTTCCATGAAGGGCGGTAAAAATCAAAGACAGGACTAAAATGAGGAGTCTTTCTCCCCATGCAGGCTGAAGGCCGGCGCAACTACGGAATCCTTTTTCTCTTCCTGACCCTCCTGATGTTCGTCCTTTGGCTCCTGTTCCAGCATCCGGCCAAATTTCGGGGGGCTCCTTTCGAGCAGACCGATCTTTCGATGCTTCCGGGAGACTTGGGTCGCTCCCTGCTCCGGCTGTTTGCGGCCTATTTCCTCTCCCTGGTGTTTGCCTATGCATACGGAATGGCGACGGCCCTGACCCGGTGGGGGGAGCGCTATCTTCTTCCTCTGCTGGACATTCTCCAGTCTATCCCTGTTCTGGGTTTTTTTCCGGCGGTCATCTTCCTGCTCCTGCGCTTTTTCCGGAATCCCCTCGACGGCGTCGAGATGGCAAGCGTGATCCTGATCGCGACCAGTATGGCCTGGAACATGGCCTTCGCCGTATTCGAGTCGATCCGCACGTCACCGCTGGAATACCGGGAACTCCTGAAAGGGATGCAGGCGCCGGGATGGCTTCGGCTGACCTCTTTCCTCATTCCCGTCACCATTCCGAAAATGGTGTACAATTCGATTCTTTCCTGGGCTCAGGGCTGGTATTTCCTGATTGCCTGCGAAATGATCTCGATGGGGTCCACCCACTATCGTCTGGAAGGGCTGGGAAGCTTCCTGGTCGTTTCGACGGCTTCGGGAAAGCTGACGGATGCCATGTTCGGGATCGTCCTGCTGGTGTTGTCGGTGATCCTGATGGACTTTCTGATCTTCCGTCCGGTCATGGTCTGGTCCCAGCGATTCCAGATCGAACAGAACGCCTCTCCCGCGGGACAGGCGCATTCTTCCGTCCGGGATTTCCTGCTGGACGCGGAACTCCTCGAAGGGATCCGGCGAACGACCGGAAAAATCAGGAAAACCCTGCTTCAGTGGGTCTACCGGATTCTCCGCAGGATTCCTGTCCGGGATCCCCGGAGCGGGCGGAATCCGTTCGTTCGTTTTCTGGCGGACTGGGCCCCTCTGGCGGCGGGAACCGTTCTGGGCGGATGGATCGTCTTCCTGGGAGCAAGAGGGATGATCAGGGCCTCCAGGGAAGGGATTCCCTGGAACACGCTGTCCGAACTTCCCCTGGACCTGATTCTTTCGATGCTGCGTTTGCTGGCGGGCTATTTCCTCTCCCTTCTCTGGACCGTGCCGATGGCCTACTGGGTTTTCCGCTCTCCCCGACTGGCACGGTATGTCATGCCGGTGGCGCAGGTGATGGCGTCGGTTCCGGCGACGGCTCTCTTTCCGTTTATCATCGTTCTGGTCGTCCGGACAATGCACAGCATGAATCTCGCATCCATTCTGCTTCTCCTGTCCGGGATGCAGTGGTACCTCCTGTTCAATCTTCTGGCCGGAGTCGGTTCGTTCCCGAACGAACTCAGGGAGGTTTCCATGACATTGGGATTGAAGGGGTGGGTCTTCATCCGGAAGATTTTCCTGCCGTTCTTGTATCCGTCCCTTGTCACGGGATCGATCACGGCGTTTGGCGGCGGGTGGAATGCCCTGATCGTATCGGAGTATGTTGTCTATGACCAGAAAAACTATGCGGTGCGCGGGATCGGAGCGTTCCTGGATCGGGCGACCTACGGATCGGGCAACGAGATCCTGATCGTGGCCTCTCTCCTCTTGATGACTGTGATGGTTGTGACGCTGAATCGGTTCTTCTGGACGCCTCTCTATGAGCGGGTCACCTCCCGGTACGGCTACAATGGATAAGCCGCCCTTTCTCCGACTGGAGCATGTGGACCGGTCGTTTCTGGACGGAGCGAGGCCCAACCAGGCCATCCGGGATCTGTCCCTCGGAATCTCCGAAGGGGAGTTCGTGTCTCTGGTGGGGCCTTCCGGATGCGGGAAAAGCACGCTTCTCAGAATTCTTCAGGGGTTGATCGTTCCGACGTCGGGGGAAGTCCTCTACCGGGATACCCTCCAGCAGGGCGTCAATCCCGACATGGGGATGGTCTTTCAGGGGTTTGCCCTCTACCCCTGGCTCAATGTCTATCAGAACGTCTCTCTCGGTCTGGTTGCCCGGGGGGATCCTCCCGGGGTGATCGACAGGAAGGTGGCGTTCTATATCGACAAGGTGGGTCTCGAAGGGTACGAGGAAGCGTATCCCCGGGAACTTTCGGGCGGGATGAAGCAGCGGGTCGGACTGGCCCGGGCGCTGTGCATCGAACCGGCGATCCTGTTGATGGACGAACCGTTCTCGAATCTGGACGCATTGACGACCCTCACGCTCCGGGACGAGGTCCTGATGCTGTGGAAGGATCCTGAAATGTCTGTCCGGACGATCGTCATGGTGACGCACATTATCGAGGAGGCGATCCTGATGTCCGACCGGGTGGTGGTCCTGGCGCGCCGGCCCACCCATGTCGTGGAGGAAATCCCGGTGAATCTTCCCCGTCCCAGGGATCGGCGGGATCCGGAATTCGACCGTCTTTCCGATCGGATTTTTTCACTGATTTCATGAAGTGACGAGAGTGGACCGGGAGATCCGGTCTTTGGCCGCAACTGATACAGGAGGATGTATGGAAGGAGATCCGGAGCAGTATCCGGGGATCAGCAGGATCATGGGTCTGCTGAAAGTGCTGGAAGAAACGGGAGGCGAGGGAGATCTGTACCAGCTTGGGGTGGATCTCCACCTGGAATTGGGCGAAGAACTCCAGCTCGTCCGAGCGGCAGAGTCCCTCGGTTTTGTCCAGACGCCGGGTTCCGAGATTGAGATTACAGAACTGGGCAGGGAGATCCTGAAAAAGAACATCAACGGGAGAAAGCACCTGTTGCGGGAAAGGCTTCTGACTCTTCCGGTCTTCCAGGCCGCTCTCCGTTGGCTCGAGCAGGAAGAGGACGCGACCCTGCCTTCGGAAACGGTAAAAAACCGTCTGTCCGAACAGTTTCCCCATGAGGATTCGGAAACGGCCTTCCAGACGCTGGTCAACTGGGGCCGGTATGCGGAACTGTTCGGATACCGTGCCGACCGGGGAGACCTTTATGTGGATCGGGGGGACTGATCCCTATTCCGCGCCGGTTCCTTCTTCCGTTCGAGGCAGTCCGACTCTCTCCCTGAGCCTCGCACGCTCCTCCAAAAGAACGTTCAGGCTGTCCCGAAGACGGCCGATTTCCCGGTCCAGGATCAAAAGCCGTTCCTGATCCCCGATATCGGGGATGCCGGCGGTTCTCTTTTTCCTGTCCTTCAGGTAGTAAAGGATTCCGGCTGTCGTCACTGCCGTCAGGAGGATCGTTGCATAGAGAAAAAGGTGGTAGAGTCCTGGATCCATAAGGGTTCTCCCGGCGGGTCGGGGTTCTTGTCCTGTCTGTTCTCCCATCATAAGGAGGTGTTCCTGAATCCGCAAGAGAATCTCCCCGGCCGTTCCGGCGGGACGGTCCCATGGCTCCCGGATGCGCTGGCGGTTTCGCTCTGGCGTCTCGACCGGCTCGGGGCCGGGCAGAAGGATCCGTTTTCCCTGGTCTCGCCGGGAGAAGGGGAGACCGCCGGCTGGGACGGATTTTTTGCCGAACTGTTCGGCCGGATTCCTCCTCCGCGAGGGATCTGGCAGGATGCCGCCCTTCGGGTTCTTGACAAATCCGAACGGCTGGGGATTATGATGGTCGCGTTCGGTGATCCCCTTTACCCGGCCCTGCTTCGACGGCTCTCCGATCCGCCTTTCGTTCTGGGCGTTCGTGGGACGCTGTCCGGGACCCCGGGGATCGCCATGGCCGGAACCCGTCGTCCGACGGTCGAGTCCCGGCGGGGGTTCGAGCGGTTGGCGGCCGGTCTGGCAGGATTCGGTTTTCCGATCGTCTCCGGACTCGCATCGGGTCTGGACGGGGCCGCCCACAGGGGAGCCCTTTCGGTGAAAGGGAAAACTGTTGCCGTGGTCGGGACCGGTCTCGATCGCGTCTACCCTCCCTTCCATGAGGAGCTTCAGTCGGCCATTCTGGCGGGAGGGGGAGCGATCGTGTCGGAATATCCGCCGGGGGTGTCTCCGGACGGCTGGCGATTCCCCTTTCGGAACCGGTTGATCGTGGGGCTTTCCGCGGGACTGGTCGCGGGGCCCCACAAGAAGGCTTCGGGCACGGGGATCACCGTACGCCGCGCGCTTGAGGAAGGCCGGGAAGTCGTGGTCTTCTCCCAGGGCGCGGATCGGGAAACGGCCGAAGGCCCGCGGATCCTGATCGGACAGGGGGGCCGTGCGGTCACGAGTCCGGAGGAAGTCATTCTTGCACTGGGAGCGCAATAGAGGGCAGGACCGGCCTTGATCGGCCGCCAGAGGAGAAAAGATTGGCAGCAAAAAAACCTGAAAAGACGACAAAGCGGACGACGACATCGGGAACCCGGAAAAAGCCGGCGGCTTCGGGCCGTGGAAGCTCCTCCAAAACAAAGGGTGCCGATGGGGGATCCGGGAAGACGCTGATCATTGTCGAAAGCCCGACAAAAGCCAGGACGCTCTCCCGCGTTCTGGGTTCCGCATATCAGGTGAAGGCCTCGGTGGGGCATGTGAAGGATCTCCCGCCCTCTCGTCTGGGCATCGATCTCGACCACGATTTTGCCATGGAGTTCGAGGTCAACCCCGACAAGAAGAAAATCCTTTCCGAAATCCGTTCTCAGGCCCGCCTGGCCAGGGAGATCTATCTGGCCTCGGACCCCGACCGGGAGGGCGAGGCGATCGCCTATCATATCGCCAGCGAACTGGAATCGCTTTCCCTTCCGCTGAAGCGGGTTCTTTTCCACGAACTGACGGAGGGAGGAATCCGGACGGCCCTTGAAGAACCGGGAGAGATCGATTTCCGGAAGGTTGAAGCGCAGAAGGCCCGCCGTGCGCTTGACAGGATCGTGGGGTATACGATCTCTCCGCTTCTCTGGGACAGGGTTCGACGGGGCCTGTCCGCCGGGAGGGTGCAGTCCGTCGCCGTCCGGCTTGTCTGCGACAGGGAAGAGGAGATCCGGCGGTTTGTCCGGGAGGAGTACTGGACCATCGATGCGATGTTCGAGCCCACCGGGCCTCCTCCCCGGGTTCCCCCCTCTTTCATGGCCCGTCTGGACCGGATCAAGGGAGAAAAGCCGGTTCTTTCGGACGAGTCGTCGGCCAGGGAAGCCGTGGACCGTATCCGGAACGAATCGTTTGTGGTCGGTTCCGTCGCCCAGACGGACAAAAAACGAAACCCCTATCCTCCGCTCACGACCAGCCGTCTCCAGCAGGATGCGGCGAACCGGCTCCGGTTTTCCGCCAAGAAAACGATGATGCTGGCCCAGCGTCTTTACGAAGGGGTCGATCTCCCGGGAGTGGGGCCGGTGGGTCTGATCACTTACATGAGAACGGATTCGGTCCGGGTTTCCCCGGAAGCGGCCGAAACCGCGAGGGCATGGATCCGTTCCCGCCATCCGGACCAGCTTCCCTCCCGTTCTCCTTCCTACCGGAACAAGAAAGGGATACAGGATGCGCACGAGGCGATCCGTCCCACCGACGTGACCCGCTCTCCCGAATCCCTGAAGGGGTCGATCGATCCGGACCTTTTCAAGGTGTACGACCTGATCTGGAAGACCTTCGTGGAGAGCCAGATGGCTCCTGCCCATTATCTCCAGACGACGGTGCTTCTCGAGGGGGATCGGGGGGACCAGTTCCGGGCGACGGGACGGATCCTGAAAGATCCCGGATTCCTGGTGCTCCGGGGCGTGCAGGAGATGGCGGAACCGGACGCCGATGGCGGGGGGGGCCAGGACCGGATCCTGCCTCCGCTGGTAGAAGGCGAGTCCGTCCGGGCGACCGGGGCCGAACCGGCCCAGCACTTCACCGAGCCCCCTCCCCGTTATACGGAGGCTTCGCTGATCAAGGAACTTGAAGACAAGGGGATTGGACGGCCCAGTACCTACGCGACAATCCTGTCCACCATCCAGGAACGGGAGTATGTGGAGAAGAAGGAGGCCCGCTTTTCCCCTACCGATCTCGGAAAGTCGGTCAATCGTCTTCTGGTGGATTCCTTTCCGGATCTGATGAGCGTGAAATTCACCGCAAGGATGGAGGAAGAGCTCGATCAGGTGGAAGAGGGCGGAAGAGGGTACAGGGATGTCGTCGGCGATTTCTATGGGCCTTTCCACCTGGAACTCGAAAAGGCCAAAAAGGGGGGAATGACAAACCTCAAGAAACTGGAAGAGCCCACCGATGTGCCCTGCCCGTCCTGCGGTTCCATGATGGTGAAGAAGTGGGGGAGAAACGGGTCCTATCTTGCCTGTTCTTCCTACCCGTCCTGCCGGACCAGCCGGAATTATGTGGAAGAGGGGGGAAAGATCCGGATCGTGGAGGAAGAAACCCCCGACGGCGAGGTCTGTCCCGTCTGTTCGGCTCCCATGACGATCAAGAAGGGCCGGTTCGGGACCTTCCTGGCCTGTTCCCGGTATCCCGAGTGCAAGACGACAAAGCCGTGGCCTCCCAAGGCGGAGGTTGCCGTGGCGGTTCCCGAAGGGGAACTGCCCCTGTGCCCCGAGTGTTCCTCCCCCATGGCCCTGAAGCGGGGCCGGTTCGGGACCTTCCTGGCCTGCTCGCGCTATCCCGAATGCAAGGGAACCCGTCCTCTTCCCACCGGGCTGACCTGTCCGGTTTCGGGATGCGGGGGAGAACTGGTTCCCCGGCGCGGGAAAAGAGGGACATTCTATGGATGCAGCCGGTATCCCGAATGCACCTATCTTCTCAACGGCGAGCCGGTTCGCGACCCGTGTCCTGTCTGCGGGTTCGCCTACCGGGTCCGTCCGGGAAAGAAGAGCGAGGATCTGGTCTGTCCCAATGAGGCGTGCTCCGATGCCGTTCCCCGGAGCTAGACCGGTTCCGGTCACGATCGTCGGCGGCGGTCTGGCGGGCTGCGAGGCTGCGCTCAGGCTGTCCGCGTGGGGACACCCGGTGCGTCTTCTGGAAATGCGGCCCCTGGAGACGACCGGCGCCCACAAGACTTCCCTTCTGGGAGAGCTTGTCTGCTCGAATTCCCTGAAGAGCCTGAATCGGGAGACTCCACACGGTCTCCTGAAAGCGGAACTTGAACTGTCGGGATCGCCTGTTCTCGAAGCCGCTCTCCGATGCCGGATTCCCGGTGGGGGAGCGCTGGTGGTGGATCGGGACCGTTTCGCCCGGGCGCTGACCGAACGGGTGGAACGGGATCCGGGAATCCGGGTGGAGCGGATGCGGGTGACCTGCCTTCCTCCGGATCGTCCCCTGATTCTGGCAACCGGTCCGTTGACCCATCCGGATCTGGTCCGGGACCTGTCCCGGTTTCTTCCGGGAAGCCGCCTGTCGTTCTACGATGCGATCGCGCCGATCGTCGAGGCGGACTCCCTGGACTGCGATCTTCTGTTCCGGGGAGACCGGTACGGGAGTCCCGGAGAGGGGGACCACTGGAATGCTCCGATGGATCCCGCCACCTACGAGCGGTTCTGCGAGGATCTCCTGTGGGGGATCCGGGTCCCTCCCCACGAAGGGGTGGAGAACGATCCGGAGGTTCTCCGGGCGTTCCAGGCCTGCCAGCCGATCGAGTCCCTTGTCGAAAGCGGCCCGGAAACCCTGTCCTTCGGTCCCCTGAGGCCGGTGGGCCTGACGGACCCCAGGACGGGTCGGATCCCATGCGCGGTGGTCCAGCTCCGGCAGGAGAACGCGGAAGGGACCGCCTTCAATCTTGTCGGTTTCCAGACCCGATTGAAATATTCCGAGCAGGAACGGATCTTTCGCCGGATCCCGGGTCTTGGCCGGGCCAGGTTCCTTCGCTACGGGTCGCTCCACCGGAATACCTTTCTGGATGCTCCGTCCCTTCTGAATCCGGACCTGACGCTGGCCGGGTTGCCGGGGGTTTATGCGACAGGCCAGATTCTGGGGGTGGAAGGCTATACCGAGTCGATCGCCATGGGGTTCCTGACGGCATTGGTGCTGGATGCGGCGTGGCGTTCGGATCGTCCATGGAGCTTTGACGCGTCAGAGACCCTTCCGCCACCGGAAACGGCAATGGGATCCCTGCTCTCCGGACTCAGGACCGCTTCTTCCTCCCCATTTTGTCCGGTGAACCTCCATTTTGGGCTGTTTCCGGAGTCCGGCGACTCCGGGAGGTCCAGGAGGATCCGGAGGGAGCGGCTGGTCCGGCGCGCGGAACAGTCGTTTCGTATCTGGAAGGACAGGGTTCCAGGGCTCTCCGGGGAGGAGCGGCGCGTTGGGGGGTGACGGGTCCGGCCGATACAGGGTTTCCCCGTCCGGATCTTCCCCGGGGGAGACTCCGGAGGATCCCTGGGTCCGGCGGTTTCTGGATCATCTGTCGCAGTCGGGAAAATCTTTGAGAACCATCTCTTCCTATGCCCAGGACATCTTTCTGCTCCGGGACTTCCTGGAGGGGAAGGGGTCCGGGAGGAAAGACCGTCCGGCCTGGGAGATGACGCGCGACGAAGCGACCGCGTTCGTGTTCCACCTGGATCAGATGGAGTACCGTCCGCGATCCATGGGGCGGACTCTTTCGGCCATCCGGACATTCCTCGATTTCCTGAAGGATCGGGAGGGGATTTCGGTCAATCCGTTCCTGGGTATCCGGGGTCCGCGCGTTCCCCGGAAAATACCGGCAGTGCTGAACGAACAGGAAGTTTCCGACCTTCTGGCCACCCCCGACGAGACCACGTGGGAAGGGCGAAGGGATCGGGCATTGCTCGAGCTGTTCTATCTGACGGGGATCCGGCTTTCGGAAATGGCCGGACTGAGGCTTCGGGACATTTCCCCGGATCTTTCCCGCATTCTCGTCCACGGCAAGGGCCGCAAGGAGCGCGTCGTTCCGCTGGTCGGGACAGCAAAGGAATGTCTTTCCCGGTATCTTTCCGAAACTCCGGAAGGGTCCGGCGGAAACGGGGGGGCCGTTTTTCAGGCGACTCCGGGAGGTTCCGCCCTTTCGGTGCACCAGGTGGGCCGGATCGTGCGGAAGGCGTCCGGGAAGGCGGGGCTTGGCGGCCGGGTCACTCCCCACGCTCTCCGGCATTCCTGTGCGACCCATCTTCTGGACCGGGGGATGGACCTCCGGAAGATCCAGGGGCTTCTGGGACACGAATCCCTCGGGACGACGCAGCAGTACACCCATGTCGGGCTGAAAGAGCTCAAGAGAAAATATGACCGTTCCCGCCAGGAGGATCCGCACGATGATGAGGGAGAACGATGAGTCCGCCCATGGGCTCCGCTTCAAGGGAACAACGATTGTTTCGGTCCGGAGGGAGAACGGGGTTGCCCTTGGCGGGGACGGCCAGATCACCCTGGGCACGATGATCGTCAAGGCTCAGGCGAAAAAGGTCCGGACGCTTCATCAGAACCGGGTACTGGCCGGATTTGCCGGTTCTACGGCCGACGCCCTGACGCTGTTCGAGCGCTTCGAGTCCATGCTGGACGCCCATCAGGGGCACGTCGGCCGGGCTTCGGTAGCCCTGGCCAAGGAATGGCGGACGGATCGGAGCCTTCGGCGTCTGGAGGCCCTTCTGGCGGTGGCTTCCCGGGAGGTGAGCTACCTGATTTCGGGCGCAGGCGATGTGATCGAGCCGGAACTGGGAATCCTGTCGATCGGCTCGGGGTCTTCCTATGCGCTCGCAGCGGCCAGGGTTCTGGTCCGGCATACCTCTCTGTCTCCCGGAGAAATCGTTCGGGAATCCCTGTTGACTGCAGCGGAGATGGATATCTACACGAATCGGGAAATCACTGTTCTGTCGTTGCCGGAAGAGCCTTCTCCGGATCCGGAATCCCGGTGAGGCCGGCATGATGGAGAGGATCGGGCATGGAACCTGAAAAGAAAACGCCAGGAATGGAACAGGACTGGACCCCGGCTGAAATCGTCCGGTATCTGGACCGTTATATCGTGGGTCAGCAGGACGCGAAAAAGGCGGTGGCGGTGGCGATCCGGAACCGCTACCGGAGAGAGAGGCTATCCGCGGCCATGAAAGAAGAGGTGATCCCGAAGAATATTCTTCTTGTCGGATCGACCGGTTCGGGAAAGACCGAGATCGCCCGCCGGCTTTCCCGGCTTCTGCGGGCTCCGTTCCTGAAAGTCGAGGCGACAAAATATACGGAAGTGGGGTATGTGGGCCGGAATGTCGAATCGATGGTGCGCGACCTGGCGGAAGTCGCCTTCAACGAGTCGATCGCCGTCGAACGGGAAAAGGTGCGCGAGGAGGCGGAAAGGGAAGCCCGGGACCGCCTGGTCGACGCGCTCCTGCCCGGCGGGCCCTCGGGGGCCCAGGATTCCACCCGGGACCGTCTTCGCGCCCGACTTGACGCCGGGGATCTCGAAGACCGGGAAGTCGAGATGACCTTCCGGGAATCGCCTCTGTCTTCCGGTTTTTCGGGGACGGGAAACGAGTGGGGGGACCAGACGGACGGCGGTCTGAAGGAGATGCTGGGAAACTGGCTTCCGCCCCGGCAGGTCCGTCGTCGTCTCCGGATTCGGGAGGCGCGTCCGATCCTGGTGTCGGAAGCGGCGGATGCCCGGGTGGACCTGTCCCGGGTTTCCCGCGAGGTCGTTCACCGGGTGGAAGAGTCGGGAATCCTGTTCATCGACGAAATCGACAAGGTGATTCCCCGGACGGGATCGATCGGGGCGGACGTCTCCCGTGAGGGGGTCCAGCGGGATCTCCTGCCGATCGTTGAAGGTTCTTCGGTCAAGACCCGGCATGGCGTTGTCCGGACCGACCGGATCCTGTTCATTGCGGCCGGCGCGTTCCATCATGCCAAGCCGTCGGATCTCATTCCGGAGTTCCAGGGACGGTTCCCGATCCGGGTGACCCTGTCTTCCCTGGGCTCGGAAGATTTGTTCCGGATCCTGACGGAGCCCGAGAATTCCCTGGTGGCCCAGTACAAGGCATTGCTCGAAACGGAAGGCGTGACGCTCGATGTGCGGGAGGAAGCCCTTCGCGAACTTTCCGAGATCGCATTCCAGGTCAACGAGGGAAGCCAGAATATCGGTGCGCGACGTCTGTTTACGGTGCTTGAGCAGTTGTTCGAGGAGATTTCCTTTCGGGCACCGGAGATGTCCGGGGAAACGGTCGTCATCGACCGGCCGTTCGTGGTGGAGCGCCTTTCCAGACTGATCCGGGATCCCGATCTGACCCGCTACATCCTCTAGCAGACGGGTCTGCCCGGTTTTTTTGTCGTTCTGCTCTTGGTGAAATTCATTCCGTGGAGGTTTTTCTTGGAAGACAGCCAGACGAAGGCCAGGATCCTGATCGAAGCGCTTCCGTACATCCGGGCGTTTTCGGGGAAGACGTTCGTCATCAAATACGGGGGAAGCACCCGAAAGGGGGAGGAGCAGACCTCTCCCCGCCCCGAGGACATTTCGTTCGCGGACGATCTCGTTCTTCTGGTCCACATCGGTATTCGTCCTGTCGTGATCCATGGCGGAGGTCCCGAAATCACCCGGATGATGAACCGGCTCGGACTGGAGTCCCGGTTCGTGGACGGACTCAGGGTGACGGATCGTCCGACGATGGAGGTCGTGGAAATGGTCCTGTCCGGAAAGATCAACCGGGAACTCGTGACGCTGGTCCAGAAGCGGGGCGGACGTGCCGTGGGTCTCGCCGGCCGTGACGGGAACCTTCTGCTGGGAGAGCGCAAACGAAAGGACCTGGGGTTTGTGGGGCAGATCCGTTCGGTCAACACGGAAGTCCTGGATCTGCTGGATCGCCACCGCTATGTCACGATCGTGGCTCCGATCGGGGTCGATGAAGAAGGGGATCCCCTGAACATCAACGCCGACGATGCGGCGGCCGAAATCGCCGGCGCGCTGAAGGCGGAGAAGCTGATCATGATGACGGATACGCCGGGTGTCCTGGATGCGGAGCAGAAACTGATTGCGACCCTGACGCCCCCGAAGGTTCGGGAGATGCTCGAAAACGGCGCCATTCACGGCGGAATGGTTCCGAAAATCCAGGGATGTCTTCGGGCGCTGGAAGCCGGTGTCCGGAAGGTCCACGTCGTCGATGGGCGGATTCCCCACTCCCTGCTTCTGGAAATTTTTACCCCGGAAGGGGTGGGAACGGAGATACTGGGTGGGGAAACTCCCTCTTAGACGGGTCCCTTCCGGAGCCGTCCTGTTTTTTCTGGCGTTCCTGTCGGGGTGCCATCCGCATGTGGCGATCAGCCCCCGGCTCCACGGGTCGATCCTGGAAATCCGGACGGTTTCGCTCTCTCCGTCGGAGTCGCTGCTGGGGGTTCATGTGCTTCTTTCCGACCAGGGAAGAAGCGAGGAACGGATTCGCCGGTATTTTCTGCGGACTCCGTCGGGAGACCGTTCGGAGGCGCTCACCGGCGGGACATTCCGCGAACGTTTTCAGGAACATGTCCGGAGCTGGGGGCGGATGGGGCTTCCGACGGTCGTTCCGTCGGGGGGAACCGTCCGGGGCTGGCTTTTTTTTGAGAAAGCCCGGCTTCCGGGAACGCTGGTGTTCCGGCTTCTCAACACGTACGGGTCTGCGGAAGCTCTTCTGATTCCTGTCCCCGCCCGGCAGGGACCGACGCCATGACTCCTTCCTCCGGCGGCAGCTGTCCGCTCAGGGTCAGGATCCTCATTCTGGATGACCGGATCCCGTCCGTTTTTCCCTTGCCCGCTCCCCAGACACCGGGTTCAGCCGGACTGGATCTCAGGGCCATGATCGACGAGGAGGTTCTTCTGGAGCCCGGGAGCCGCCTGAAGGTGCCATCGGGACTCTCCATCCATATCTCGGATCCCGGGGTGGCCGGATTCATCGTTCCCCGGAGCGGGCTGGGCTCCCGCGGGCTGGTTCTTGCGAACCTCACCGGGATCGTGGACTCGGACTATACGGGTCCCCTTCTGCTTTCTCTCTGGAATGCCGGCTCCGAACCCGTCAGGATCCGGCCGGGAGACCGGATCGCCCAGCTCCTCTTCCTGTCCGTGCTTCATCCTGTCTGGGAAGTGGTTGATTCCCACGACGGAACCGGGAGGGGAGAGGGGGGATTCGGCCATACGGGGAATTGATCGGGCTTTGATCAACGGAAACAGCCTGCCGACCGGGAACGCTTGAAGAAGAAACCGCCGATGCAACGATGATGGCGGTTCGCATGGGGAAATTCGCGTGCGGATTTTGAGGGGACTATGCTGAAGTCTGAATTGTTGGAAATCATCGCCAATGGTGAGAATTCCGGAGTGGAATTCAATCGGGACGACATTCGCCCCGAGCAGCTGGCCAAAGAGATTGTTGCTTTTGCGAATGTGCAGGGAGGAAGAATCCTGTTAGGGGTCGAGGATAACGGCCGGATCACTGGCCTTCATCGAACCGAGCCCCAGGAGTGGGTTTTGAATGTGTTCCGGGACAAGGTACATCCCCAGATTATTCCCTTTTACGAGGAAGTCGTTGTTGAGCAAGGTGTTCGGGTGGGAGTGATTACAATTGCACCGGGGATCTCGAAGCCCTATGTGGTGCGACACAACAATCGGGAAGAAGGCTACATCCGTATGGGTGACCGGTCTGAGCTGGCGACT
>DAIEST010000266.1 GCA_027346125.1 Leptospirillum sp.
TCTGAAAGGAGGGCCGATGCAGCTTTCAGATCCTGGCCGCGCTTTCGGTAATGGACGTCTTTTTCCTGTCCGGAGGAGAGGATGCCTTCCCAGACCACATCCCCTGTTCCCAAATCCACGAACTTGAGATCCATCTCGACCTGAGCCCGGATCCGGGCATCCTGCATGTCAAGAACAGAAAACTCGGCTCCCATGGCGAACCGGGGATGATCGACCTGAAACTGGAACTCCCGGATCCGTCCCAGGAGAACGAGTCCATCTTCCGCCAGGAACTTCCGGTAGGCCTGCACTCTCTTTCCGGGAGCTCCGAAGGGGCGTACGGGAACGGGGACCCATCGGGCGCGAATGCCGAGCCGGTTCATTTCGCTTGCGAAGCTTCGGGCCACGAATTCTTTGATGTCGGTTCTCGTGTCCAGGGTGCCGGTCCCTGTCCCCCACCCGATCAGACGGGGATCTCCCGAGCCCTTCGGAACAAGCCTGTCGTCTGAAAAAGTGACGATGGCCAGACGGCTGTCCCCGATTTCGTGAATTTCCCGCTCCATTGTCGGGTTTCCGACGGGAGAGAACTGAAGGGAAACTCCCGGTACGCAACCGGAAAGTCCTGCCGGGAGAAGGCAGACGAACATCATGGTCCTGGCCCGACGTTCTCGGAATGTTTTCAAAAGATTCCAGCCCATCATGATTCTCCTGTACGCCGGGGACTCTCTCCGGAGGACCTTCCAGGCACATTCTATCAAATATTCACGTGGATTGGTCGTGATCCGGCAGGAATGGCAGAGCGTTCATTGTAGAGGGGAACATCGGACCACCGCTTCGCCGAGAAGCGGCATCTGCTCGTGCAGTGCTCTCTGGAGGTTTTCTGAAATGGCATGGGCGTCCCGCACCGAACAGTCCGGATCGATGTCGAGATCGATTTCGCTCATGATCCGGTGGCCCATCCATCGAGCCCGGATTCGGGACACTCCCAGAACGCCCCGGGTGTGGAGAGCCGTCTCCCGGATCCGGGAAAGGTGTTCCGGTTCGATCGCATCGAGAAGACGGAACCAGACGGAGCGGGCGGCATCCCCGACAATGAACAGGATGACCAGGGCAATGATCATTCCTACGAGGGAGTCCAGCACGGGATACCCCATTTCTGTTCCGGCAACGCCCACAAGAACCATGAGGCTGGTCAAGCCGTCGATCCGGGAGTGATGCCCGTCGGCGATCAGGGCGGCGGAACCGATTTTCCGTCCGGTGCGGATGCGGATCGATGCCACGGCTTCGTTGCCGATGAACCCGACGATCGCCGCGATGGCCACCCAGCCCAGATGGGTCATGGGGCGGGGAACGAAGAAGCGCAGAAAGGATTCGTAGACCGCAATGCTTGCCGAGACGAAAATGACCAGAACCACGAAGATGCCTGCGACATCTTCGGTTTTTCCATATCCGTAGGTAAATCGTGGCGTGCTTCCCCGGCGGATGAGGGAAAAGGCGATCCAGAGCGGGATGCTTGTCACGCCATCGGCCAGGTTGTGCAGGGCGTCTGCAAGGAGCGCCACGGATCCCGAAAGGGAGACAATGGCCAGTTGCAGGAAGGCGGTGATCGAAAGGCCGATCAGCGAGAGCTTCAGTGCCCGGAACCCTCTGGCATCCTGCTCCATTTCCGTGTCCACTCTGTCGTGCGAGTGGTGTGAATGTCCCAGTATTCCCTGTATCCAGGAATGGTGTTTATGGTGATGGGATGCGGGGTCG
>DAIEST010000018.1 GCA_027346125.1 Leptospirillum sp.
GGAACCGGAATATAGCTTGGGAGGATATCCCTCATCCGATCCAGCGCATCCTGCAATTCTTCCGGGGAAACCCCCACATCCTCCCCCAGCAGTGCCAGCGTCCGTCCCTCATCCTGAACTTCATCGGGAATCATCGACACGACAAAATTTGTCCCGTTACTAACAAGGATTTCTCCATTCCGGTCCAGAATGGCCCCTCTCAGCGGGGGAAGAGGGATAACCCGAAGGATGTTTCCCTTGGCTAGTTTCAGATATTTTTCATGCTGATTGATCTGGACATCGAACAGGCGGGCCAAAAGGACAAGGAACCCCAACGCAAGGAAGGCCAGAAGAAACCGCAATCTCCCTCTCGGGGTCGAGACAATGGCCAGGAAAGGCCATATACCCGGAACAAACCGCTGATTGATACCGGGCGAAGACCGGGAGCGAAAACCGGATAGACCTCGCGCACGCGTATACTGAACCACCCAATCACCTTCGATTCCCCAACCAGGGAATTCTTTTTGTTCCCAGATCCCTACGGAAGTCTGGCCGTCACCGCCCCGGCATCCATTCCCGGATAAAACGAGTGCCATAAATTCCAAATATCAACAACGTTCCCATGATACCTGTATTGAACTCCATCCGGAGGTCAAGGCGGATGGCCGCCAGGGTCTCCGGTCTTCCGAGAAATTCAAGAAATGACCACGAACCCGCTCCATACAATACCAGAACAGTCCAGAATGCCAAGATGGCATTCCGGGGATAATCCCACCGAATCAAGGGATACATCCATGAAACCAGAAAGGCCGCTCCCTCAACCCTGATGATCCATTCCAGAGTTGAGCCCATGGTCAACAGGGATACCAGAACACCCATCGACAACCCCATAAGGGAAACGACCCAGGCATTCGCATTTCGCAACACAAAGAACAGAATCAGGACAACCCAGTCCAGACCCGCTCCCCAGAACCCCCCGGAGTTACCAAAAGACGATGCCATAAGGAGAAGGAGACACGCTGTTCCGATTCTCCTCTGTGGACTCACTTCGCTTCCCTCCACTTCAAGGGGGCGCGAAGCCAATGGTTCGGGGGAGTCAGGACATACACGACTGAGAGATCAGAAATCGTTTCTGCAGGCGTGAGCAGCACCCGTCGGAAGAGTATGTCCGAAAGGGGCTGGACCACGTCCACAAACCCGATAGGCTCATCCGGCGGGAAAAATCCGTCTTCGCCGCTTGTCACAACAGCCTCTCCCTTCTGGACCGGCGTTGTGACAGGAATGTAATTGAGACGCAAGAACTTGCCCAGACCCATTCCCTCGACAACCCCCTTCTGTCCCGTCCGGGGAAGAAGACCCTCCATGGCAAAAAACGTATCCTCCAGCCAAAGAACCTGGGAGAAGTCAGGAAAGACTTTCACGACAAAGCCGACGACTCCGGAGGGGCCCATGACACCATCCTTGAGATGGACCCCCTCTTTTTCCCCGCAGCCTATAAGCAGCGTCCGATGACCCACGGTCGGGCTGTCGGCCAGAACCCGGCAAGGATGCCCCGGAATCGAGATCCTGTTCTTCAGCCCGAGAAGGGACTTGAGTCTCGCATTTTCCACAAAGAGTGTCTGCGCCTGTTCCAGGCGCACGGAGAGGAGTGTCACTTCACGCCTCAGTGCGACATTTTCACGTTCCGCGTGAAGCAGACGAACATACTGGTGCCATCCATCCCTCGTGGATTGAATCCCGGTCTGGAAAAAAGAGAGGAACTCCCTCACGATCCAGAGGGGAGGAGAAACAATCACACGCTGGAACAGCGGTGGATAAAAGCCCAGGATCAAGAGAGCCAATGCAAAAAAAAGGGCCGCTGCTAAACCGATCCGCTTTGGCAATCTCTTCCCGACTCCTGTATTCTACACACCGCATCAGTCTCCAATTGAGACTTTTTTCAGGACATCCAGTTCCTCAAGCGTCTTTCCAGTCCCCATGACAACGGTGGTGAGGGGATTGTCCACGGTAATGATCGGAAGCTGAATCTCGTCCCTGATCCGGGTATCCAGGCCACGGAGCATCGATCCTCCACCTGTCAGCACGATTCCGCGGTCGATGATATCGGCGGACAGCTCCGGAGGCGTATTTTCCAACGTGCGCTGGATTGTCATGATGATGCGGGAGATCGTGTCGGACAAAGCTTCACGAATCTCCTCCTCGGAAATTTTCAGCGTTTTCGGCAATCCATGGACAAGGTCCCTCCCCTTGATCACCATGGAACGGGGTTCCTTCTGGGGGCAGGCAGAGCCAACCTCCATCTTGATCCGCTCACCCATTGCATCACCGATCAGCAGATTATGCTTCTTCTTGATATACTGGATGATGTCCTCATCCATCCGGTCACCGGCCACCTTGATCGACTCGCTATAGACAATCCCGCCCAGAGAAATGATCGCGACATCGGTAGTTCCGCCGCCAATGTCGATCACCATGTTCCCCGACGGCTCCATGATCGGCAACCCGGCGCCGATCGCTGCGGCGAGAGGCTCTTCGATCAGGTAGACTTCCCGGGCTCCGGCAAGCCGCGCAGAATCCTTGACGGCTCTCTGTTCCACCTGCGAGATGCGGGAGGGGATGCAGATCACCATTCTCGGACGGACAAACGTCGAACGCTGATGAACCTGATTGATGAAATAGGAAAGCATCTGCTGGGCAACGTCGGGATTGTCGATGACCCCGTTACGCATCGGGCGGACGGCCACAATGTAGCCCGGCGTCCGTCCGAGCATTTTCTTGGCCTCATGACCGATTGCCAGAATTTCATTCGTTTTCTGGTCGATTGCCACGATGGAAGGTTCATTGATGACAATGCCCTTCCCCCGCACATAAACCAGCGTATTGGCTGTTCCGAGATCAATGGCAAGATCCTGCGACAAGAAACCAAAAAGCCTGGCCAACAGTGACAATGGGGTCTCCTCAATAACAGCGCGACAGAAACGCTCCGGAGGTTCTCAGACCAATCTTCCGGAACACTCAATGCACATCCTCAGACCGCTACGGGCGGACGTTCTTCCTTGACCGTGACCCGGGTCTGGGCCAGATCGTCTCCCAGACGTCTTCCCGAACGTTGTCCGACCATCAGCAGAAACTCCGTTCCGACCATTCCGGCGAACATCAACGGACCAGCGTACGGGATCAAGGAGGCAAGGTACGCCAGACCAATCGGCAGATTGCGAACTGTCGATTCGAAAAACCGGCAGGGGCAATCGTCCTTTCTGAGCACCAGCAGTCCGGCCAGGCGCTTGCCAAGACTCCTTCCTCCCGGAAGACCGTCTGATACCAGGAGATACGCAAATCCGGTCATATCCCCGACAAAAGGACTGTTCAGAAAAGCGCCGATCTTGCCAAAGGCAAATGCCGCCAGAAAATCCACAAACTTCGCCAGAACACGATCGAACAGAAACGATGCCTTGTCGGAGATTTCCGGAAAACGCATGACGGTCCTCTAAAGACAAAATTCGTTTCTGATCCACCAATTCCCATGACCGGCAATGGAAAAGCTACACACAACAGCCCAAAAATGCAATAACAGATTCTGTCCGGAAAAAAATCCAGACGCCCCCCTTCCACCAGGAGTCGGAACTACGGCTCGTCCCTGACGGGAAGGGCGGCATTTCTCAATTCCCGGATCGCCTTACGATAGGGGGGGTTCCGGAAGATGGCGGTACCCGCCACCAGAATGTCCGCCCCGGCCTCAACGACACGACGGCCGGTCCTGGAACCGATTCCGCCATCGACTTCGATCCGGAAGTTCCGTCCGGACCGGGACTGCCTGAGATCCCGCACGCGCGATATTTTCTCCAGTGTCCCTTCGATAAAGGACTGGCCTCCGAAACCGGGGTTGACGGTCATGACCAGAACCAGATCCACCATGTCCAGGACCTCTTCCAGATGACCGGCCGGGGTTCCGGGATTGATCGCCACTCCCGCCGAGAAGCCCATCCCCCTGATCCTGTCCAGAAGACGGTTCAGGTGGACATCCGACTCCTGGTGCACAATCACGCGATCCACCCCCGACTCCTTCAGGTCGTCCAGGTAGGAATCCGGATGCCATACCATCAGGTGCGCTTCAAGCGGCAGGGATGTGCAGGACCGGATCGCCCGAATGACCGGTGGACCGAATGTCAGATTCGGCACAAAATTCCCGTCCATCACATCCAGATGGATACAGTCCGCCCCTCCTTCGGAAACATCCCGGACCTCCTGGGCAAGATTTCCGAAATCCGCAGCCAGCAGGGAAGGGGCGATCCAGATCTCCCCTGGACGGCTCTCCCCGCTCAAAATGCGTGCCGGACCGGTTCCGGCGATGCAGCCATCCGCTCAAGCCGTTTGATCCGCTCGGCCGTTGCCGGATGGGTGGAGAAAAGCGACATCAGGCCTCCCGCGCTGAAGGGCTCCAGAATGAACATGTGGGCAGTAGCCGGGTCGGCATTCATCGGCTCTTCCGCAATGCCCCTCTCAAGCTTTGCCAGGGCACGCGCCAGAAAGACAGGATTTCCGCACAATTTCGCACCGCCTTCATCCGCCATGAATTCACGGGATCGGGAGATGGCCATCTGGATCAGGAAACTCGCGACCGGGGCCAGAATGATCATCAGGAAATCACCGATCCCTCCTCCCTCCCGCTCTTCCCGGTCCCGACCGCCGAACAGGGCGGCCCACTGGGCCATATTGGCAATCATCGTGATCGCACCGGCAAGCGAAGCGGCAATCGTTGAAATGAGCGTGTCCCGGTGAATGACATGAGTCAATTCGTGTCCCAGAACTCCCGACAACTCTTCAGGGGTCATCAGATCCAGAATTCCTGTCGTCACCGCAACTGCCGCATGCTCCGGATTCCTTCCGGTGGCAAATGCATTGGGAGAGGGATCTTCGATGACATAGAACCGGGGAACGGGAATTCCTCCTCTTCTCGCCAGAGCCACGAGAATGTCATGGACTTCTTTCAGCCGGGGCTGGCCCAGCTGCTCCGGAGTGACTTCCCGCGCCCGGTACATCGACAGGGCGATCCGGTCGCTGAACCAGTAGGATCCCACATTGATCGCAAGTGAGAAGACAAACGCCAGCAACATCCCGGAATTCCCGCCCCAGTGTTTTCCGATGAACAGGAGGACACCTGTGAGACTCCCGAGAAGCAGGATGGATTTCATTTGATTCAACATGAGTTTCCGATTGCCTCTTCAATAGGTGACGGGTTCATTCAGCTTCGACTGCCGGAATTCTCCCCCGAAGACAGGAGTGTTCCCGGCAAAAGCCTGTTGCCTTTCAGAAACTCCCTGACGGACATCGCCCGCCCACCGGATCTCTGGATTTCCTCAATCCGGTAGACTCCTTCCCCGCAAGCAACCCGGATGCCGTCCGTCCCGGCATCGAGAATCGTTCCCGGCACACCGGATCCCGGAGTTCCTGTGCACGCGGACCCGGAAAGAACCCTCAGGATTCCGATCGGAGAATCGCAGAAAGCGCCAGGCCATGGGAACATCGCACGGACATGACAGTCCACCCGGCGGGCGGACTCTTCGAACGGGATCCTCCCCTGTTCCTTCCGGATCAGGGGGGCCACCGAGCTTTTCCCTTCCTGCGGAAACGGAGCGAGGTTCCCCGACAGGTATTCCCTCAACTGCGTTGCCATGAATGCAGGCCCGACCGACATCATCTTCTCCGCAAGGGAAATCGTCGTCTCGTCCGGAGCCACAGGAATGGATATCCTGGACAGAACCGGTCCCGTGTCCATTCCCTCGTCCATCTTCATGAGCGTCAGGCCGGTCTCGGGAAAATCGTTCAGAATCGCCCACTGGATGGGAGACGCCCCCCTCAAGGCAGGGAGCAGGGACGCATGAACATTGATGCACCCCCACCCCGGAAGATCCAGAATCTTTTTCGGAAGTATTTTACCATAGGCCACGACCACGATCACATCCGGACGCCATTCGAGGAGAGGAGCAAGCGCTTCCTCTGTTTTCAGCGTTTCGGGAGTCGTCACGGGAATACCGTACAGTTCCGCACGCACACGCACCGCGGAAGGAGAAATCCCGTACCCTCTTCCCACAGGCCGGTCAGGCTGGGTCACGACCCCCGCGACGGAATAGCCATCCCCGACCAGCGCTTCAAGAAACGGGACGGACAGGGGGGGCGTCCCCATGAAAACGATACGCACAGGTTCCGGAGCGATGCTCACGCGTGCCCCTTTCGTCCTGTTCTCTCAATCTTCCTGATCTCTCCCCTGAGTCGCATGCGGTCCCACTTCGTCATTCTCTCGGAAAGAAGCATCCCTTCCAGATGGTCCATTTCATGCTGGATCAGACGGGCAAAGAGTCCCTCCCCTTCCAGCACGATACTTTTTCCCTCCATATCCACTCCCTTGACCTCGATTCCGGAGGCCCTCTCGACCGGAACAAAGATCCCCGGAAAACTCAGGCAGCCTTCCTCTTCGGTCACCATTCCTTCCTGTGCCGTGATGACGGGATTGATCAGGATCACGGGAGACCGATGGCCGGGCTCCTCCCTCCGGTTCATGTCAAAGACGAAGAAGCGGAGATTGCACCCCACCTGCGGCGCTGCGATTCCGATTCCCGGAACCGCATAGAGCGTGTCGAACATGTCCCGGACCAGATCCACCATGTGTTGGTCCACCTCTCTGACCTCTTCCGATTTCCGGAGAAGACGGGGATCCCCATAAGAAAGAATTCTCAGGATTTTCATTGTGCTCCGGACTTCCTCCCGATCGGACCAGACGACAGTGATTTTCCCGAATCCGGAACATGAACCCGGACATCCACTTCATTTCCATACTCGTACTGATTCGCATGGGCAAGGCGGAACGTGACCGTATGCCATCCGGCCGGAAGGCGATCCAGCACCAGTCTGACCCGATTCTTTCCGGCAAACGACCTGGCCAGGACCTTGCTTCCATCCAGCCAGAGATGGACAAAAGAACGGGAATCTCCGCCTACCCGGAACACGGCCCGATCGAACCTCAGGAGACGGACCTGCGGACCTTCGACATGAAGGTTCTCCGGATTCTGCTCACCGGCTTCGACCATCCCGGAGAAGAAAACAAGCAGGAAGATACAGAAAACCGTTTTTACGCCGGGGATTGACGACAAAGCCATGATCCAATCCCCTTGAGTTCATCGAGTGTCACCGTATGTCCTTCCTCGTGTTCAAACCATGTTCCGTCCCACCCGATCCCGCACAATGCGTCGAAGGTCTCTTTCCCCAGTTTGTAGGGAATCACGGAA
>DAIEST010000027.1 GCA_027346125.1 Leptospirillum sp.
TTTACATCAAGCGTTCGGGAGGCCGGTCTTATGCGGGTCTCCGAGGTCGGCTCCCGCATGCTCGGGGACAGTGTTTCCGATCCCGGAGGCACAAGCCTTCTGCCGGTGATGAGGAGATTTATCAACGCGCTGCAATCAAACGACACGCAGGGGATCCGTTCCTCCATCGATTCTCTTGAAAATGCCAGCCACCAGATTACGGAAAAAGCCGCCGTTCTCGGGACAAGGGAGCGATCCCTCAGGCGGACACTCCATCGGCTTGAGCGATATCAGATCAGCCTGAAGACGCTGAAAAGCGAAAATGAGGATGTGGATATCGCAAAGGCGGTCTCTGAACTCTCTCTGAACCAGAACCTTCTGGCGGTCTCTACAAAGGCCTCCAGAAACATCATTCAAAATACCCAAAATGCCCTGTTTTCCTGACGAATCACAGGCTGGAGGTGAAAGATTTTAATCCTGACGCGAAAGGTCGGTGAAGGGATCACGATTGGCGATGGGATCCGCATCGTTGTGATCGAGGTCAAGGGTGGAAGCGTGAGGCTTGGGGTGGAAGCCCCGGCGGAGATGTCTGTCCACAGGGATGAGGTCTTTGACCGGATCATGGAAGAGAACCGCAAGGCGGCGACAACAACGCCCGACCAGATGAAGCTTCTGAACAGCCGTTACGCCAAAAAACAGAAAGGGTCGGGAGATAATCCCCCAAAAAGCCCGGGGGAGGGAGGAAAATGACAATCGAAACAACCCGATTCGGGACCATCCCGCTCGATCCGGAACGGATCCTGACTTTTCCCGAGGGCGTTCTCGGATTTCCCGGACTGACGAAATACCTTCTTTTGGAGACAGGCGAGAACAGCCTCTTCTACTGGCTTCAGAGCGTGGAGGATCCTTCCCTGGCCTTTGTTGTGATGGATCCGTCCGAGCTGCTCCCGGACTACGCTTCCCGCGTATTGGCCGTGATGCCCGACAAGGCATTTGAGGTAAACGATCTGAGTCTTATGGTGGTTGTGACAATACCGGGTGAGAATATGGAAGAAATGACCGCCAACCTGCAGGGCCCTCTGGTGGTTCGTCCTGGGGACCGAACAGGGAAGCAGTTTGTTCTTTTTGATGATGACGGATGGCTTCGTTTCCCGTTGTTCAAGGGGGAGCAGGAGAAAATCGCCGGAATGTCCGGCGATTCCTAAAGTATTTTTGCCATCCTCCGAAGAGAGTCTGGAGGGGGTCGTCGCCCACGAAATGATTGGGGCGCAAACACTCCGGAACAAACATCATCGTCAAGGACCGGGAAAGGGGATGAGGGCCTGACAGACTGAAAAAACAAGGACGGTCCAAGGATTGGACCGTGAATACAACCAAGGAGGGCAGTCATGAGTGGAATGATCATTAATGACAACATTGCTTCGATGAATGCGCAGTACAACCTGAACCGGACCCAGGAAGCCCTGGCCAAGCATATCAACCGTCTCTCTTCCGGATATCGGGTCAACTCCCCGGCGGATGATCCTGCCGGATATGCCATCAGCCAGAGAATGGGCGGACAGGTCCTTTCCTACAACGCCGCGATCCGGAATGCCAATGACGGCACCCATCTTCTCCAGACGGCGTCCGGTGCCCTGATGACCGACAACACGCTGCTTCTGAAGATGCGTCAGCTGGCCATCCAGGCAGCGAACGGCACCTATTCGGATAAGGATCTGAAGGTGTTGAATCAGGAATATCAACATTTGAATTCTGAAATTTCCCGTATCGCACGGGTCACCGACTTCAACGGAATGAAGATTCTCGATGGCAGCCATTCGGAATTCAAGTTCCATGTCGGTATCTACACGTCGATCGATGACCGTCTTTCCGTCAAGATGGGCAAGCTCGATGCCAGTTCCCTCGGTATCGGTTCCACAAAGATCCTGGATAGAAGTGATGCAAAGGATGCGATTGACCGTCTCGATTCGGCCCTTGAAAAAATCACGCAGGTGCAGGGTTCGATCGGCGCCATCCAGAACCGGATGGAATGGACAATCAAGAACCTGAACAATGCGACAACAAACGTGCAAGCATCGCGGGCGGGAATCAGGGACGTGAACTTCGCATCGGAAACAGCAGCTTTTACCAAGCGGCAAATTCTTTCCCAATCCGGCGCAGCGGTCCTGGCCCAAGCAAATCTGATTCCTCAGGCTGCGATCAAGCTGCTCCCTTAGCCAGAGCGCCGAAGCA